>JANPBY010000181.1:0-8928 GCA_031430645.1 Actinomycetes bacterium | reverse complement strand
ATCCTCTCGGATCGGGCCCCCGAGTGCTACTAGCTGATGGTGCTACTAGCTGATGCTTTCCTTCGTGCAGACTGCCGCGGCGTCTCCGACGCAGACGTCCGCAGCGGTGGTGAACCCGGTGGCGATGACGTCCTTGACGCCTGCGGCGTCAGAAACCCAAACCGGGGTGGCCGCCGCGAACGGCACGTCCACGTTGAGAACGGTGTCCTTGACCGTGCTCGTGGCGATCGACGAGGCGTCGGCCCCGGTGGCCAGCGCGATGGCGATCTTCGCCGCCGCTTCAGCCTCGAGGTCGGTGTCCTTGAACACAGTCCCGCACTGCTGATCGGTCAGAACTCGGGTGAGACCCTCGTTCGTCGCGTCCTGCCCCGTGATCGGAATGTCCAGCTTCGCCTTCTTCAGCGCTGCGGATGCGCCACCGGCCATCCCGTCGTTGGCGACGATGGCGCCATCGATCTTGCCAGCCTGGTCGGTGATGAACCCTTCCATGACCGCCTGGGCCTTCTCCGGGTCCCACTCGCCGGTCTGGTCACCCACGAGGGTGTAGTCACCGCTGGAGATCTTTTCGGCCAACGCTTCTTCATAGCCCTGCTTGAACAAGGTGGCGTTGTTGTCGGTCGCGGCACCGTTGATGTAGACGATGTTCGCCTTGGTCTTGCCAGCGTCATCTAGGCACGTGATCAGGCCTTCACCCTGGAGGGCGCCTACCTGGACATTGTCGAAGGAGACGTAGTAGTCGGCGCCGCCGCCGAGGGTGAGACGGTCATAGTCGATGGTCGCGATGCCAGCGGCCTTGGCCTTGGACAGGCAAGCAGCGCCACTGTCCGAGTCGAGGTTGACAATCATCAGGACCTTGACGCCTGCGGTGATCATGGAGTCGCAGATCGTTCCGAACGTCGGGACCGAAGCCTCGGCGTTCTGGATGATGGATTCGACGCCTGCATCCTTGAACGCCGCTTCGAGCGACGGACGGTCGTTGTCTTCCCAGCGAGCCGACGACTTGGAGTCGGGGAGAATGACGCCGACCTTGCCGGCAACAGTCGGGGTCGAGGAGCCAGGGTCAGCGGTGGAACCGCCATCCGAGCCGCAGCCAGCGAGTACGAGGGCAGCGGCCGCGGTACAGGCCAGCACCCCGATGGACGACTTGCGCATGTGTGCTCCGTTCTCGTGGCCTCGGGAGGCCTGGCCCGCGGGGCGGGCTCGAAGGTGGAGGCCGACCAGAAAGGTCAGCCTATGTTGCGGGACACAACATATTCACCTGACCTTCATGCTGTCGATACCGACGCGCAAGCAATTTGTTGGATCCGATAACAATCACGTAACGCCCACGTCACCGAACGGCTACGTCTCTCCGCGCGTGCCGCGACCGTCGAACCACTTGTGCTCTCGGTCAGCCCGCGAGCAGCTGGCGGAGCACGAACTGCAGGATTCCGCCGTGCCGGTAGTAGTCAGCCTCACCGGGGGTATCGATGCGCAAACGGGCTTCGATGACGGTCTGAGAACCGTCGATCGCCGTCGCAGTAACACTGACCGTGGCCGGGCTCGGCCCGCTGTTCAAGGCGGTCACGCCCGCGATGGCAAAAGTCTCCTCACCTGTCAGCCCGAGGGATGCGGCCGTCTGGCCGTCGGGGTACTGCAGGGGAAGGACGCCCATCCCGATCAGGTTGCTGCGGTGGATACGTTCGTAGGACTCCGCCAGCACAGCACGCACACCGAGCAGTGCGGTCCCCTTCGCTGCCCAGTCCCGTGACGAGCCGGAGCCGTACTCCTTGCCCGCCAGGATCACGAGCGGGATCCCGGCAGCCGCGTACGACGCAGCCGCGTCGAAGATCGTGCTCTGGTCTCCCCTACGGGTGAAGTCACGGGTGAAGCCACCTTCAACGTTGTCGAGCAGTTGGTTGCGGAGCCGGATGTTTGCGAAGGTGCCGCGGATCATCACCTCGTGATTGCCGCGTCGGGATCCGTAGGAGTTGAAGTCCGTGCGCTCCACGCCGTGCTCGGACAGGTAGCGGCCGGCGGGGCTGTCGGGCTTGATTGAACCTGCGGGGCTGATGTGGTCGGTTGTCACGGAGTCGCCGAGCTTGGCAAGAACGCGCGCACCCACAACATCGGTGACCGGCGCTGGCTCGGCTGGCATCCCTTCGAAGTAGGGAGGCTTGCGCACATAGGTCGAGTCCGGGTCCCACGCGAAGACGCTGCCGGTGGGCGTCTCCAGGGACTGCCAGCGCTCGTCGCCGGAGAACACGTCGGCATAGCGGCCCGTGAACATCTCGGCGGCCACACAAGTGTCGATGACCTCCTGCACCTCGTGCGGGCTGGGCCAGATGTCACTCAGGAAAACCGGCTGACCCTCGGGGTCGGTGCCGAGCGGGTCCTTGGTCAGGTCCAGATCCATCCGACCGGCCAGCGCGTAGGCCACGACCAAGGGCGGCGAGGCGAGGTAGTTCAGCTTCACGTCCGGCTGGATCCGACCCTCGAAATTGCGGTTGCCCGACAACACCGAGACGACAGCGAGATCGGCGGCGTTGACCGCCTTGGACACCTCCACCGGAAGCGGGCCTGAGTTGCCGATGCAGGTGACACAGCCGTAACCCACGAGGTTGAAGCCCAGCTTCTCGAGGTAGGGCGTCAGTCCTGACCGGTCGTAGTAGTCGGTGACGACCTTCGACCCGGGGGCGAGCGTCGTCTTGACCCAGGGCTGACTTACTAGACCGCGCTCGACGGCCTTCTTCGCCAGCAACGCAGCACCGACCATCACAGACGGGTTGGAGGTGTTGGTGCAGGAGGTGATGGACGCGATGACGACGGCGCCGTGCGGCAGGTCGTACGTCGTGCCGTCCGGAGCCGTCACGGCCACGGTGGCCCCGACATCCGAGGTGTAGGTGGGCAGCACCTCACGGAAGGCGCTAGCGGCATCGCTCAGGGCGATCCGGTCCTGCGGGCGCTTGGGGCCGGCGATGGAGGGGACGACGGTCGACAGGTCGAGGCCGAGGTACTCGCTGTAGAGCGGCTCGACTGACGGGTCGTGCCACAGTCCTTGCATCTTCGCGTAGGCCTCGACCAGCGCGATGTGTGCCTCGTCGCGACCAGTGAAACGCAGGTAGCGCAACGTTTCCTCGTCGATCGGGAAGATCGCGCACGTCGAGCCGTACTCCGGGCTCATGTTGCCGATCGTGGCCCGGTTCGCCAGCGGGACGGCACCCACGCCATCCCCATAGAACTCGACGAACTTGCCCACGACGCCGTGCTTGCGCAGTTGCTCGGTGATCGTGAGGACAAGATCGGTCGCGGTCGCGCCATCCGGCAGCTCACCGGAGAGCTTGAAGCCGACCACGCGCGGGATCAGCATCGAGACCGGCTGGCCGAGCATCGCAGCCTCGGCCTCAATGCCTCCGACACCCCAGCCGAGGACGCCGAGCCCGTTGACCATCGTCGTGTGGCTATCGGTGCCGACGACGGTGTCCGGGTAGGCGACGCCGCCACGCACCATGACGACGCGAGCGAGGTACTCGATGTTGACCTGGTGCACGATTCCGGTGCCCGGAGGCACGACCTTGAACCCGTCGAACGCGGTCTGCCCCCAGCGCAGGAACTGATAGCGCTCCCGGTTGCGGCCGTACTCGATGTCGGTATTGATCTCGAAGGCGTCCGGCCGACCAAAGACGTCGGCGATCACCGAGTGGTCGATCACCAGCTCGGCCGGTGCCAGCGGATTGATGGTGCTGGGGTCTCCCCCGAGGTCGCGCACGGCCTCACGCATCGTCGCGAGATCGACCACGCAGGGAACGCCTGTGAAGTCCTGCATGATCACGCGGGCCGGCGTGAACTGGATCTCGGTGTCAGGCTCAGCGGAAGGGTTCCAGGCTGCCAGGGCACGGATGTGGTCGGCGGTGATGTTTGCGCCGTCCTCGGTCCGCAGCAGGTTTTCCAGGAGGATCTTCAAGGAGTACGGCAGCCGCTCGGCGCCAGGCACCTGGGCCAGGGCGAAGACGTCGACTGACTGGTCCCCGACTTCGAGAGTGGTCCTGGCGTTGAAACTGTCAGCCTTGGATCTGTCGATGCTCACGTGGCGCTCCTCGGTACTCCGGGCCACACGAGGCCCTTCCTCAAAAGTATCTTGATATCAAGATATCACTGGATCGACCGTCTCGGCCAGAGGCGCGAGCACGGCGACGCACTCCACGTGATGGGTCATCGGAAACAGGTCGAAGGCCCGGAGGGACCGCAACTCCCACCCGAGCCCAGCGAAGGTCCGCAGGTCCCGCGCCAGGGACGCCGGGTCGCACGCGACATAGGCGACAGCGCGGGGGTTGAGCCGGGCGATCCGGCGGACCACGTCTGTCCCGGCGCCGTCCCGTGGCGGGTCAAGAACCAGCACGTCACAGCGGCGGACTCCACCAGTGGCTAGCCAGCGGGCGACGTCACCCTCGTGCAGGCGTACCCACGAAAGGTCGTGCAGGCTGCGGCGGGCGTCGCGAACGGCGATGGCCGACCCCTCCACCGCGTCTACGCGGCCCGTGACGCCGACGGCGTCGGCGAGCGACGTGGCGTAGAGGCCGGCGCCGGAGTAGAGATCGATGGCATGTTCGCCGGGTTGGGGGGCCAGCGACTCCAGAACCGTGGCGCTGAGCAATTCGGCAGCACCGGGGTGCACCTGCCAAAACCCGTCCGCAGCCACCCGAAACTCGCGACCGGCGACCCGCTCGCGGACCCGGCGGGCCCCCTGCGCGACCCGGTCAACCACCACTGCGACGTCTCCGGTGACCGGGGACGCGGCCACCTGGATGCTCTCTGCGCCGGGCCACGTCCGCCCCAGGACTCCGGTCGCCAGGACGGCTGGGTGCGCCAGTGGGCAGTCGTCCAGCGTGACGATCTCACTCGAGCGGTGCCGGTGCAGTCCGGCTCGGCCCGACGCCTGGTCGACGGTGAAGCGCTCCCGAGTCCGCCACCCCAGGCCATCCGGCGCACCCGGCACCTCTTCGACGACGACGTCGTACTCGATCCCAGCGAGCCGCTTGAGCTGTTCGGCGACCACCGAGGCTTTGAGGCTGCGCTGGGTCGGCAGGTCAGCGTGCTGCCAGTCGCAGCCCCCGCACGCGCCCGGGCGAGCCTGCGGGCAGGGCGCCGGGACCCGCCCTGGTGCCGGCGTCACGATCTCGATCGCATCAGCGCGCAGGAACTTCGAAGTCCGGGACGTCACGCGGGCACGCACCTGCTCCCCTGGCAGCGCATGCCGGACGAACACGACCTGACCCAGGTGGCGAGCCACACAGTGACCCCCATGCGCGACCTGGCCGACCTCCAGGTCAAGCTCGGCTCCTACCTCGATCTGAGGCGGACGCTCGGCCACAGAGTTATTCATCACAGAACTATCGGCCACAGGTCTATCGGCCACACGTGGTTCGGTCACGGGCCGTCGGGAGTCGGCGGAATCGGACCGGTCGGAGGCAGCGGATCGCCACGTCGTACGGCGCCCGGGCCTACCCTCTCGCGCTGTTCGGCACCCTCAGAGGAGCTGAGCTGCCACGGAACGCTCACGACCATCACCCCGGGGGTGAAGAGCAGCCGGCCCTTGATCCGCAAGGCTGACTGGTTGTGCAAGAGATGCTCCCACCAGTGGCCGACAACGTACTCCGGGATGTAGACCGTGACGACGTCGCGAGGCGATTGGCGCCGGATGTCCTTGACGTAGTCGACGATCGGCCGGGTGATCTCGCGGAACGGTGAGTTGAGGACCTTGAGCGGGACCGGGATGCCCCGGCGATCCCACTCGGCCACCAGCGCTGCGGACTCCTCCTGGTCGACGTCGACCGTCAGTGCCTCGATGGTGGACGGACGAGACGCTCGGGCGTAGTTGACGGCACGGAGGGTCGGCTTGTGGATCTTGGACACGAGCACCACGGCGTGAACTCTCGAAGGCAGCGTGGACACCTGGTCGTCGTCGACGACGAGTTCAGCATTGACCTTGGTGTAATGCCGGTTGATGCCGCGCATGAGGAACCACAGCACGACCATGGCGACAATGGCGATCCAGGCCCCGCTGGCAGTCTTGGTGACGAGCACAATCACCAACACAGTCCCGGTGGTGAGGCAGGCAAAGGCGCTGATGGCCCGTCGACGCAGGGTCCGCGGCCGTTCCGAAGCCGGCAGGGGCCCGGCCAGCAGCCGGTTCCAGTGCCGCACCATGCCGGCTTGGCTGAGAGTGAACGACACGAACACCCCGACGATGTAGAGCTGGATCAGTTTCGTCGACTGGGCCTGGAACACCCAGATGAGCAACCCGGCGAAACCGGCGAGCAGCAAGATGCCATTGGAGAACACCAGGCGGTCACCACGCGTGTGCATCTGGCGGGGCATGTAGCGGTCCTGGGCGAGGATCGAGGCGAGCACCGGGAACCCGTTGAAGGCGGTGTTCGCGGCCAGCACAAGGATCAGGGCCGTCATCAGCTGCACGAAGTAGAAGGGCAGGTTGGTGTTGCCCCCGAACACCGTCATGCCGATCTGCGCGATCACCGTGTCCTGGGTCTGACCGGGAGGCAGCCCGATCAGATCGTCGGGGTTCTCGGCGATCTTGACGCCGAACTTGATCGCCAGGAAGGTCACCCCGCTGAACATCGTGATCGAGATGATGCCCATCATTCCCAAGGTGGTCGCCGCGTTCCGCGACTTCGGCTTTCGGAAGGCCGGCACCCCGTTGGAGATGGCCTCGACTCCGGTCAGAGCCGTACACCCCGAGGCGAAGGCGCGCAGGCCGAGGAAGATCACGCCGGCGGCTCCGAGCTCGCCCAGCTCGGACTCGATCTGATAGTTCGCGGTCGGCGCCTGAAGGTCGTCGCCCGAGCTGAGCCGCCACATCCCCAAGGCGACCATGCCCAAGATGCCAAACATGAACGCGTACGTCGGCACAGCGAAGGCTGATCCGGACTCGCGGATCCCCCGGAGGTTCATCAAGACGATGAGGGCGACCAGCGTCAGTGCCGTGCCCACCCGATGGTCGGCCATCCAGCCGAAGGCAGGCGTAGATGCAAGGTTCTCAACACCCGCCGAAACCGACACGGCAACAGTCAGAACGTAGTCGACCAGCAGCGCCGCCGCCACGATCAGGCCGAACTGGGGACCAAGGTTGGTGTTGGCAACCTCGTAGTCCCCGCCACCGCTGGGATAGGCGTGGACATTCTGCCGGTAGGCCGTGACGACCGTCGCGAGCACGAGCACCACACCTGCGGCGGCATACGGCGTCAGGCTCAGCCAGGCCGTTCCGGCCAGGGCCAAGATGATCAAAATCTCTTGCGTGGCGTAGGCCACTGACGACATCGCGTCGCTCGCGAACACCGGAAGCGCGAGGCGCTTGGGCAGGAGCGTGTCGCCCAGCAGGTCGGTGTGCTTAGCCCGACCCACGAGCAGGCGCTTGGACAGATCCGCCATTCTCACCACGAGGCGAAAGACTAGTGGTGAGGTCGGTACGCGCGAGTCGTTCGCGGTGTGGGAGGCTCCTGACGTGCATGTGGTGATCATGGGCTGCGGCCGGGTCGGCTCGTCTCTCGCCGGAAACCTGGACTCGATGGGCCACTCGGTGACGGTCGTGGATCACGAGCCGGACTCCTTTCGACGGCTCCCCCCGGAGTTTCACGGTCGTACGGTGACCGGCGTCGGGTTCGACCGCGAGGTCCTGATCGAGGCGGGAGTTGAAGAAGCCGCCGCTTTTGCCGCCGTGTCGTCCGGGGACAACTCCAACATCCTTGCCGCGCGAGTGGCGCGCGAGACCTTCGGGATCGAGAACGTCGTCGCCCGCATCTACGACCCCAAGCGCGCCGAGGTTTACCAACGGCTCGGGATCCCTACCGTGGCTACGGTGCGCTGGACCGCCGACCAGATGCTCCGCCGCCTCCTGCCCTCGGGTGCCGCTGTGGAGTGGACTGACCCGAGTGGCGCGGTCCGCCTCGCCGAGGTTCATGTCGACCTGGCCTGGGTCGGGCGTCGGGTGACTGCCCTCGAGGAACATGCGCCGTGCCGGGTCGCAATCCTTACCCGGCTGGGTGAAGGGATGATCCCCACCCACGACACCGTCGTCCAAGAGGGGGATCTCGTCCACGTCCTGCTCCGCGAACACGATGTTGAGGTGGTCGAAGCCGTGCTTGGTGGGCCACCGCCGCGAGGGGAGGACTGATGAGGGTCGTCATCGCCGGCGCCGGCAAGGTTGGCCGATCGATTGCCGCTGAGCTCATCGGCAACGACCACGAGGTGCTCCTCCTGGACAAAGACCCAGACTGCATCAGGCCGGGCTCGATCCCTGGTGCCGAGTGGCTGCAAGGGGACGCGTGTGAGGTCGACTTCCTGGACAGTGCCGGTCTGGCGTCCTGTCAGGTCGTCGTCGCAGCCGCAGGCGATGACAAGGTCAACCTCGTCGTCTCGCTGCTCGCCAAGACCGAGTACGGCGTCCCACGCGTGGTCGCCCGGGTCAATCACCCCAAGAACGAATGGATGTTCAACGAGGCCTGGGGTGTCGACGTCGCTGTCTCCACCCCTCGCATGCTGTCTGCCCTGGTCGAGGAGGCTGTGTCAGTCGGTGACCTGGTGCGCCTGTTCACCTTCCGCCAGGGAGGGGCGAACCTCGTTGAACTGACCCTGCCCTCGACCTCCCCGCTGTCCGGAGTCCGCGTGGGCGATGTGGCCTGGCCGCCAGACTCAGCCCTCGTGGCGATCCTGCGCGACGGCCGCGTGATCACGCCTTCGGCGGACGACCCGATCGAAGCGGGGGACGAGCTGCTGTTCGTCGCCGCGGCGGAGTCCGAACCCCTCCTTCAAGAAGTCCTGGCCCCCCACCCCCACTGAGTGTGTCGTGTTGGGCGCGACACCCCGGGTGTGGCGGGCAAATCGTCACCGACATCGGGCGCGGGCCGGCGCGCTAGCGGCGGGGGGGGGCGGGGG
>JANPBY010000180.1:0-19090 GCA_031430645.1 Actinomycetes bacterium | reverse complement strand
TCGCGACGGAGCCCCGGTGGGCCCGTCAGTCGGGCACCTTCGGTCAGGACCCCGACCTGGTCAGCGAGCTCGCCGTGGCCTACCGCCGCCGCCGCCAAGAACTGATTGAGATGGGATGGGGCATCGAGTCGAACACCATCGTCGGCGACGGCCCACGAACGCACGCGACAGTCATCCCGTCCCCTGCTCGGCGGGACAACCCCGAGCTGGCCCGGGCCTGGACCTTCAAGGAGGTCCAATCCAGGCGGGCGATACCAAGCGGTGAGCAGGTCGGCCGGCTGGCCGACGCCTCCCTCGCTGCCGACTCGGCAGTCGTGCAGTCCGACGCCGAGCGGGCAACCGTCGAGGCAGCCGACGCCCTCAGCCACCAGGACATCCAGTTGCCAGCAGACTCTGAGGAGACGACAGCATGAGCCTTCCCGGCGGCCTGTGCGAGCGCGCGTACGAGCGGATCATCGAGCGCGAAGGAATGCGTGAGATTCGCGCTGCGGACGGTGGGGACTACCTCACCCTGATCTCCCCGATGAGCCCAGAACCCGTGGGACGCATGCGGATCTGGACCGGCGACCGGGTTGCCAAGATGGTCTATGTCGGGCTTACCGTCGACGCGATCGGGCTCGACAGCCACATGGCTTTTGCCTTTGGCCACGCCGACACAGGTATCCCGCACTTCACGCTGGACTCGGTCGCCGGCCAGGGGACCTACGCCTTCCACCTCGACCTGATCCAGCGAGTGGACCTGTCGTCCCATCTGGCCTACATCGACCACGTCTACGAACCGATCACCAAGACCTACGAGCAGACCATCGCGCTGGAAGGTCTGTCCAAGGCGAGCATCGGTCCGCGGCAGTTCTCCATGATGTCGCCCTGGATGTGTGCGTTCCGGGCCGACGAAAACGCTTTCCGGGCAGTCGAGGAGTCGGTTCTGGCCTATCAAGACCACTGGTTCTCGTTGGTGGAGAAGGGTCTTCCTGCCGAAGTCGTGGAGAGTTTCTCGGACACGGACCTTCCCGACCGGGACCGCAAGAACCGCGCCAACCTCTTCAGCGTTGAGGTCGACCCGGTCTGGCACCAGATCACGCGCCTCATCGGTGACCAGTCCGAAGCGCTGCGACTCGAGCTCTTGACCAATGAGATCCGCACCCCCGGAGCAGCCTCCTGATGAGCGAGGATGCGGAGCGCGCAGCCGACAAGCCCAGCGACTGGCAACAGCGCATCGAGGGCGAATGGCACGGCCGGCCCAGCTTGTTCGACCCAGAGGGCAATCACGTCGGCTACGAGAACGTCACCCGCGCCAGCGTCTTCGAGAACGGCGAGACCCGCTACTGGATGAACACCCGGCTCGACGCCAGCGGCCCGCTGCGCAACCGCCTCGAGCTGGGGGCGCAGTTCGACTTCGGAGTCATCGACTCAGACGAGAACCGCGTCTACATGGGCCCAGACTTCTACGGCACGGGTCAGCCCTACGGCTTCTTCGTCGACGCCCACTACTACTCCCCAGGCTGGCAGGCCGACCTGCGCACCTGGAACCACGTGCTTCCCGATGGCGAGACCCAGGTCTATTCCTCGGTCCTGCACGATGGCTGGGCCGTCTGCGCGGTGTTCAACGGTGTCTACAAACGCTACTTCGATTCCACCACGCCCGAGGCGCAGGCCGAGATCGATCAGTGGATCGCCGACGAGACCCGGATCGGCTCGCGCCCGCAGGTGTTGCCGACAAAGACGCGGGGCACCTGGTCCGGGTCCATGGAGGTCCACGCGGCCGACCAGTCACGAGTTGGCGCTAACCACGTCACCATCGCGCACGAACCACTGACCCTGACTCGGGCGCGGCACGACATCACCTGGGACGGCGTGCTCCCGCGGAGCTACTCCTTCGAGCGCAACCGAACCGGCGCCAACACGACCTATGACGGACCCGACGTTCGCGGCAACGCCCGCGGCTACGGGCGGGCGCTGTTCACCAGCCAGCACTTCACCGGTGGCGACGTCTGGAAGATCAAGGGGCGCGAGTTCCTCCTCGATGACGACCTGACCATGAGCGTCGTCTGGGAAGCCTTCAAGGGCGATCAGCTCACCTACGTGCTGCACGGCCAGCTCGACTGGTCGGCCGCCGAATGAGCACGCCTGCGGCCGCGGGTGACGTCGTCGTCATCACCGGGGGTACGCGAGGGATCGGCCTGGGCCTCGCTGATCAGCTGCTGGCACGCGGCGCCTCCGTGGCATTCTGCGGCCGGACCCAGGTCGCCGTAGACCACGCGGTCGTCACGCTGTCGGAGGGGGACCGTGGCGACCGCGTGCTCGGGGTCGTGGCCGACGTGACGCGCCGGGAGGATCTGCAAGCTCTGTGGGACGCCGCCGCTGCGCGCTTCGGGCGGGTCGATGTCTGGGTCAACAACGCAGGAGTCTCAGCGCCTCGCCGCCCCTTCACCGAGGTGCCGGTGGCCAGCATCGACACCGTTCTTGGGACCAACCTGGTCGGCGTGATCAACGGATCCGCCGTCGCCTTCCTCGGCATGACCGCGCAGGGTTCCGGCCACGTCTGGAACATGGAGGGCTTTGGCTCTGGCGGCCAGAAGGCGAACGGGATGGGGGTGTACGGCGCCTCGAAGCGGGCCGTCACCTACCTCACCGAGTCCCTGGCCAAGGAGCAGAAGGGCGAGCCGGTCTCGGTCGGCTTCCTCTCCCCGGGCATCGTCCTCACCGACCTGCTGGAGGACGATTACGAAGGCCAGCCCGAGGCTTTCGAGAAGGCCAAGAAGATCTTCAACATTCTCGGCGACCGCGTGGAGACCGTGACCCCGTTCCTGGCCGCGGGCGTGCTCGGGAAGCGCAAGAACGGTGCTCGGGTGGCCTGGCTCACCGGACCCAAGGCCGCTGGCCGATTCCTCAAGGCTCCCTTCACCAAGCGCGACCTGTGGGCCGAACGCTCCCAGGAAACCGCACAGGTTTGAGTGTGCCGATGGCTATCGACCCCTGCACGGAGTACAACCTCCTGCTCGCTGCCGAGGACTTCGCCCCAGTCATCCTGGCTGGGGTCGGCTGTCTCTTGCTTGCAGAGGTCGCCGGAAGGGCCGTGCCCGCCACGCAGACCCCCGCGCGGTTGGGAGGCGCCCTGATCGTGCTCGGCGGCTTGAGCAAGGCCGTGTGGAAGGTTCTCGTCGCTGGCCCCTGCGTCGAGGCACCGGTGCTCGAGCAAGCCCTTTTCCCTTTGCTGGCCTGCGGGTTCATGCTGCTCGCCTGGTCACTCCTGTCGGTCGTTCGAGGTCAGGCCATGCCAGCCTGGTCCTTCGCGGTGGTCCTCGCCTTAGGCATCGTCGGCGCACTCGCCGTGCGGGCCACCCCCCCGCTCCTCATCGTCGCCGCGTTGGGCGCCTTCGCCGTGGCTGCCTACGGCATCCGCCTCGGTCAGCGTGTCCATGACCGACTCGTGGTGGTGCTCTTTTCGCTCTACGCCCTCGCCACGTTTGTCTTGCCTCCACTCGCTGCCAAGCCGGAGCAAACCCTGGCCGCTCAGTGGGCCGAGCAGCTCACCAACACGCTGGCGCAAGGCGCCTTTGCCTATGCCGCGTGGCGCTTGCTGGCGCACTCGCGTACGTCGTCCCTCGCTGTCCCGAACCACACCGTGGAGGTCCTGCCATGACTGATCAACTCGCCTGGCGCCGCAAGTTCGGGGTGCTCGCACCGAGCACCAACAGCATCGTCGAGCCCGACTTCAACAGGTTGGGGGTCCCCGGGGTGACACCGCTGTTCGCCCGCATCCACATCCGCGACCAGGACCTCTCGTCTGAGGAACAGATGGAGAAGCTGCGCGTCCAGCTCGACGAGGAGATTGACGCAGCCATCGACCGGGTGTGCACCGCTGAGGTCGACTACATGGTCATGGGGATGTCAGCCGAAACCTTCTGGGGCGGCATCGAGGGCAACCGCGAGTTCAAGACCCGAGTGTCGGCGCGCGCCGGAGGCTTGGGCGTCGCCACCGGCGCCGAGGCGTGCGAGAAGGCCCTCCACCTGTTCGGAGTGAAGCGCATCGCCTGCATCACGCCGTACCAGGTCAACGGCGACCAGCAGGTTCAGCGGTTCTTCGAGGAGCTCGGGTTCGAGGTGACGACCGTCAAAGGCCTCAAGTGCCCGACCGCCGTTTCCATCGCGCACGTCAGCGAGGACGAGCTCCGCGAGGCAATCATCGAGGTCAACGAGACCGACCCCCAGGCGATCGTGCAGTGCGGTACGAACTTGTCGATGGTCCGACTGGCCGCCGAAGCGGAGCGCTGGCTGCACAAGCCAGTCATCGCCATCAACGCCGCCACCTGGTGGTTCGCCCTGCGCGAGAACGGCATCGACGACCGCCTCTACGGCCACGGCCGCCTCTTCGAGGAGTTCTAACCCAACCCCCCAACTTCACGCGCGACACGCCGTCCTCACGCGCGATTTACCCCGTTCGGCCCTCCCCACTTCGCGCGTCAAGTGCAGGAGCAGCCGGGTCCTCACGCGCGAAAAGGCAACCGGCAGGCGTGGTGAATCGCGGGTGAGGACGGCGTGTCGCGCGTTAAGTCGTGCGGTCAGGCGGAGGACGTCACGAGCGGACCGGAGCGCTCCACCGCGGTGATGTCCCCGCCGAGGTAGGAACGCACGACATCGGGGTGGTTGCGCACCTCTTCCGGAGACCCAGCGGCGATCACCGCGCCTAGCTCCATCGCCACCAACCGGTCGGACACCCGGAAGAGCAGCGGGAGATCGTGTTCGACGATCACCACGGTGGTGCCGAGGTCACGACGTACGGCTTGAATCAGCTCGACGAGGGCCTGCCCCTCGGACTGTGCAAGCCCGCCCGCTGGTTCGTCGAGCAGCAGCACGGTCGGATCGAGGGCCAGCATGCAGGTCAGCTCCACCATCCTGCGCGTGCCAGTGGAAAGCTGCGCAACCGGGCGCTGGGCAATCGCCGTGAGACCCATCACCTCGAGCAGCTGGCGGGCACGGCGCTCCTTTCGGCGGTCAGGGCGCCACCAGCCGGCCAACGAGGCAAGCGCGTTCGTGGCGCTGCCCTGCTCGCAGGCCACCATCACCGTCTCAAGCACAGTCAGCGTCGGGAACAACGCACTGCTCTGGAACGATCGGACCAAGCCTCGCTGGGCTCGCTTCTCTGGGGCCAGGCGTGTGACATCCACCCCGTCGAAGTACACCTTTCCTTCATCCGGTGAGGTGAAGCCGGCCACGATCTCGAACAGAGTCGTCTTGCCAGCCCCGTTGGGCCCGATGATGCCGAGGATCTCCCCACGGCGTACGTCGAGGTCGACTCCGCGGACCGCCCGGACTCCGCCAAAGGCACGGGACAGCCCGCGCAGCGACAGAACCACGTCGGATCCGGCAGGAAGGACTCCCACAGCTCCAGCTGCAGACGCATGCGGAGGAACGGGAACCGTCGGCCTGGCGGTGCTGGACGCCTGAAGGGGAGCCAGGTCGACTCCCCGCATCGCCCGGTCCACAAGGCCCTCGCGATCGGCGGCCCGGGCCTGCGCGGGATCGACCCCCGACATCTTGGCCAGCAGGTCGTAGAAGCGGTTTCGTGCTTGGACCACGAAGCCACCGAAGCCACCCGGGGCGAGCACGATCAGGACCAGCCAGCCCAAGGCCACCGCGGCCCTGCCGAGAGTGTCGAGCTGAAGCAGCCCAGGCAGTCCGACGATGTAGAGGGCACCCAAGATTGGTCCTAGCAGGACCCCGAGGCCGCCAACCACGGAAAGCGCGACGACATCGATGCTGGCTTCGGCGGGGAATACGTTGGTGGTCAGCGAGCTCTGTGCATGGCCGAGCACAGCACCCCCGATCCCTGCGAGGGCTCCGGCGACGGCGAAGACCTGCAGCTTGCGACGAGAGGCCGGGACGCTGAAGGCGCGCGCGGCATCCTCATTGTCGCGCAGGGCTCGCGCGAGCCGACCTAGACCTGACCGGCGCACGTTCGCCGCGAGGAACACCGCAATCCCGAGCACCGCAAGGGAAAACAGGTAGTAGCCCTTCGCAGTCGACAGCTCCCACGAGCCGATGATCGGCTTTCCTGGGGCACGCCCATCCCCGAGCATGAACTCCTGCTTGAGCAACCACGTGGACGTGACGATCGAGAAGGCGAGCGTGGAGACAGCGAACGCCAGCCCTCGCAGGCGCAGCCCTGGGATGCCGAGCAGCGCGGCGACGATCGCCCCAGCCAGGGCCGCCGAGACGAGGGCAACATCGAGGAAGCCGAACTGCTCTGCGACCACGACCGAAACCACAGCACCGATCCCTGCAAAGGCGTACTGGCCCAGAGAGAGCTGACCGGCAAGACCGGTGACGACTCCCACGGACAAGCCGATGATCGCTGCGCCGACCACCGACGTGAGAACGGACGCAGTGAAGTTGCTGATCCCGAACGCCAGATAGGCGGCATAGGCATAGATCCCCAGGCCAACCACCCAGGGAAAGGCACGGACCAGGAAGAGCTTTCGGTAGGCCGTCGGTATCGGTTCTGGGGACAGACGAGCCCAGTCACCCGTGACCTGCTCGCGCCGCAACAAGCGCTTCTGGAACAACAGCGCCAGGATGACGATGGCCCCGAGAACGAGTTCGGCCTGGCCCCCAGTGGGATACTTGGACCGCACGACTTGCTCGACGATCCCGATGCCCAGAGATGCGGAGAACGCGATCGGCAAGCTCTGCAGCCGACCGATCACTGCACCGGCGAGCCCCGCGAGCAGCAGGGAAGGGCCCAGTGACTCCACCGACACCGTGCCCTGGGTCGGCCAGACCAAGCACGCCGAGAAGGCCGCGATCGCGCCTGCCACTGCCCAGGACAACGTCACCATCCGAGCTGCAGCCACCCCAGCCAGCGAGGCGGCGTCCGGGTTGTCGGCAGCGGCGCGGATCGCAAGGCCATAGCGCGTGCGTTTCAGGAAGAATCCCAGGCCTAGCAAGAGAAATGGGGTCAAGACGATCATCGCCACGTAGGGCGGGGTGATGTCGATCCGACCCACGGTGTACGTCGGTAACCCCGGCGGCTTGGGGAAGTTGATGCCGGAAGCGGCTTCCTTGTTGATGACCAGGGCGAACACCAGGAGAAACTGGCTGAGCCCGAGCGTCGCCACCATCCCCAGCACCTTCGGGGCAGAAGCGAGGCGCCGGATGATTCCGATCTCGGTAAGAGCGGAGATACCGGCACCGGCAAGCAGCGCGGCGGCGAAAGCCACCCAGTACGGCACCCCGAACTGGGTGACCAGGACACCGAGAATGGCAGCGCCGAAGACTCCGATCGCGCCTTGCGCGAAGTTGATGAACCGGCTGGCCCGGAACACCAGGACCAGGCCTACGGCGAGCAGCCCGTAGATGAGCCCGGTGAACAGACCGAGCAGGAGCCGAGCCAGCGACAGGTCGAACCCTGCAAGGGTCATACGGTCGCCCCGGCCAACCGATCGGCATGGCCGCCCAGGGTCAGTTCGGCGACCAGGTCAGGACGCTCACGAAGCTCCGAGGCCAGTCCCTCGTGGACGACACGCCCCTTCTCCATGAAGTAGACGCGGTGCGCGAGTGACAGCGCCACGTTGACCGACTGCTCGACGAGCAGGATCGCCGTGCCTTCAGCATTCAGCCGCCGGACCAGGCTCATCAACTCGCCAACGACGACCGGTGCCAGCCCCAAGGAGAACTCGTCGACCAGAAGCACCTTCGGCTTCAGCATGAGCGCCTTCGACAATCCGAGCATCTGCTGCTCGCCGCCGGACAAGGTCGACGCCAGTTGGTTGCGCCGCTCGGACAGCCGGGGAAACACCTCGAAGGCGGCCTCGGTGCCGGCGTCGACGGCCGCCTTGTCGCGGCCCAGCGTGAAGCCGTACATCCGAAGATTCTCCGCGATGGTCATCGATCCAAAAACGGCCTGACCGCCCACAATCTCAGACAGCCCCAGCGGCACCCGACGCGAGGCCCCGAGTCGCGTCACGTCCGCACCGTCGAGCAGGACCTGGCCGGACGAGGGACGAGCCAGCCCAGACAAGGCCCGCAGCATCGTGGTCTTGCCGACACCATTCGGCCCGAGGAGGGCGACGACTTCACCCTCCTCGACACGCATGTCAACATCGAAGAGCACCTGGACCGAACCGTAGGAGTAGCTGACGCCTCGCGCCTCGAGGATCGAGGGCCTCACTGGTTCCGGAACCCCAGCGCCGCCGCCGGGCAAGGAGTACTCCCAGACCGCGCCGACCTCATAGGAGCCGAGCTGGTCCATGGGCGCCGTCAGGGGGTCGATCGAGGACGATGAAGCCCCCGGGCCGCCCGGCAGGAGGTCCACCGTCGGAGCGAGCGGACGACCGTGCCCGTTGGCGCCGGCCCCGTTCACGACTGTCCCGTTCACGACTGTCCCGTTCACCGGCCCATTCGTGGCTGGATGCTGGTTCTCAGCCGCGGCAGCTACGGCCGCAGCACTGACAACGAGCCCCAACGAGGGATCCTCGATGAGCCCCGGGGTTGGGTCCTCGACGAGCCGTCCTGTGAGAACGAGGTGGTGGGGTGCAACCAGTGGTGGTTCGACTGTGCCTGCAGCCGGCAGCAAGGACTCCAGCGGCACTCCCGGGTCCAAGGGCGACGGGCCAGCCGGCAGAGCCAGCTGCGTCTGGGGAGCCTGTTGGGCGGTAGCGCCGAAGGTCGCTGCGTAGGCAGGTCCGGCGAGAAGGGCCGGCGGCAACTGCGGCCGGTACAACCCCGTGGTGTCGACGCTGCGGGCCCACCGGGGCACGTCCGCGGTATCGGGCGGTGGGTTCAACTCGGCCCGCAAAGCCAGCGCTGCGATCTGATCCTCGAGGCCCGCGTCTGCAGCCCGTGGTAGTCGACGCGTGGCCAACGCGCACAACAGAAGCGGCACAGCCAGGGACATCAACGCCGACCCCGGCGACATCCGGTTCTCGGCCGCAGCCAGCCACACGAGGCCGAGAACTCCGCCGCCCGCGGTCGACAGGGCCGTGAGGGCGGAGACCGCCGGGCGATCAACGGGTTCTACCGACGACAGTGCTGTGGTATCGAGAACCGCGGCTGCCAGCGCAGCTCCGGCCGCAGCCACCGAGGCTCCGACGAGGGCGCCGATCGCATTGGGTGAGAACCCGACCGTCACTAGGCCAGCGGCCGCGACCAGCAGGAGAACCGGTGCGGCAGCAGCCAAAGTCCCAGGTGAGCGACGCCGGCGCGCTTCGAGCCCGTCGGCCGCAAGCAGGGTCGCGCCGGCCGCAGCTGTCCAGGCCAGGGCCAGACCCACGTAGGCCGCTGGGGCCGTGAAGCCGAGAGACTGCACCAGGGAAGCGGTCGCGGCCAACGAGGCAAAGGCGGCGAAACCAACTCCGACGTAGCCCGTCAGGCTCACGCGCACGGCCCGCGTGCGAGCGGCCCGATCGAGGGAGGGCCCGACCCGACCCGGCTCAGCCGACGGTGCCGCAGCGTCGCCAACCAGGCGCGCCAAGCGACTGCGTTCGAATCCACCGACCCCCGGGTCGTCGACAAAGGCCACTGCGAGCCCGAGTACGGCCGCAATGCCACCGGCCACGCTTAACATGGCCCGCCAACCCCACTGCGGACCCCCAACTGCAAGTGCCGCCAGACCCGCCGCTGCTGCCGCGCCGAGCACTGCCGCGGCCCGCCAGCGCGCGAGTGCCCGCACCCGAGCCTCCGGTGGGGCGACGTCGACAAGCAGCGGCCGCTGAACAGCGATGCCCATGCCGATCAGTGCGGCGCGCAGGGCGAGCAGGGCGAGTACGGCCGTGAGGGTCGTGAGCTGTGCAGCGACGACTGCCACCAGCCCTGCGTTCGTGCCGACGATGACCGCGACCTTGAGCCGACGCCCGGAGCGGGTGAGACCCAGGGCTAGGAAGGAAGCCAGAACCGTGATCAGGGCGCCGACGAGCAGGGCGGTAGTCAGAACAGGCTCGGTCGTCCCAAGGTCAGGCCCCAGGGTGCCGACGAGCAGGAGCACAAGAACGGTGGGAACGGCGTCAGCGAAAGACAACCGAGCCAGGCTGGTGATCCTGGAGCGTCCGCGGTCACCGGCCGCCCGCCCGTAGCGAGCGACCTGCTGGCGGCCGGTGACGCCGACGGCAACTCGTGCGGCGTGCCCCAGGTATTCCGGGTCCAGGGGCGCCGGGGCGAAAGGCGTCGTCACTGCTGCTCCGGGTAGGGCACGGGGTCGCCCTCGTAGCGGTAGCAGCCGCAGTCCGTCTGGTAGACGAGCACCGAATACGCGCTGCCACCGGCGCGGCGCTCACCGGAGAACTCCGTGCCGAATCCGCTCGCGGCCTGGAAGGTGTCGCCGAGATCGGAGGCCACTCGGGCGATGCTGCTGGCGTTGAGGTTCGCTCCAGCCAGATCACCGACGGTCTTCAAGAAGCGGACGGAGTCGCAATACATCAGGGCTGTACGCGCCTCGTCGATCCCGGCGAAGGTGACTCCGGCGGCATCGAAGATGGCCTTGCACTCCTTCTGGGGATCGGTCGTCGCCCACGTGTAGAACTGCGCCGGGGTGTCCGAACCTTGCGAGAAACCAACTCCGAGCGATCCGGCCAGCGAATCCTTCGGAATGAGTTCGGGGTTTTCGGTGAGGAAGTTGGGGCTGTCCCAGGTGCTGAAGGAATAGCGCGGCTTGAATTCCTGGAGTCCTGCAGTCACTTGGAAGAAGGGCGCGATCCGCTCGCCGCCGAGATACATGACATGACTCACGCTCTTGTCCTTGAAGGAGAAGATCGCCTGGTCGATGCCCTGGCTCAGGGTGCCGAGACTGCTTGTGTCGATCGGGAACTTCTCGACCGGACCGTCATAGACGCCGTCGAGCTGCGGGATGACGATGTCGTTGACGACGTTCTCGTTGACCGCTTTGCCGGGATAGACGATCCCCAAGGTGGTCGCGCCGTCGAACCAACCCTTGGCCGTCAGGGTCGCCATCAAGCCGTTGGCGAAGTCGTCATAGTTGGGGAGGCTGGGCTGCCAGAGATAGGGCGACAGCAGGGCCAGACTCTCGTCCGACTCAGGCACCAAGGTCTGGTCGAGCATGAGGGTGCTGGCTGCGGCGTAGCAAGGCCGGGCGTTGGGCTGGAACTGGCCGTTGAGCACGGCTGCAAACACTTTGTCGTCCTGGGTGAGCTGCTTGCACAACGCCTCCTCGGACTCGGGCGAGTCGCCGCCGGCCTGGAAGACCCGAACCACCGGCTGGAGGGTGCGCCCGCCGATCCCCCCGTTGGCGTTGACCCAGGTCGCGAGCGCCTGGATCTGCGCCTCGGCATCACCCTGCGCCGCGACCTTGAACCCGAGCTCGCCCGAGACGGATCCGAGGTCCACGGGGACGAATCCGACCTTCATTGTGGTGGCTGTGACGCCGGGGGCGGCGACGTCACCTGTGGTCGCCCCGGACCCCGCGCCGTCGGGAAGGAACCCCTCCGTCGTCGCGCGCACGCAGCCCGTGGCCAGCAGTGAGCAGGCAGCAGCGACGACCAGCGCCATCCGGCCGATCCGCACCGTGCCGCCTCTCCTGATCCTGAACTACCTCACCCGCGTGGTCCGTAGAGCGCTGTCCCGTTGTGCGGAACGCTGTTACAGAATACGAGCGTAGGCACGCCATCATCGAGTGTCAACGTCTGCCGCAGGGGTGCCTATCCCCCGGCCGGATGAGTTTGAGCCGACGTACGGCCTCCGGTCTACCGCGCGTGACCGAGCTGTGACCCGGAGAGACGTGGCTCACCCGCCCGAGATCTTGTGTTGTTCCACTCTGGGTATGTACGGTCCACTGTACGGAACGTCAAACGGAGCCCGGCTCCCCGCTCGAAGGTCTCGTCAATCATGCGCACACCGGCCCCCTCCCGCCGATCCACATCCTCCGCTGCCCGCCGGGCCACCCGGGCCGGCGCAGCGATCGCCCTGTCCGTCGGGGTGTCCGTTGCGGTGTTCGGCGCACCGACGAGCGCAATGGCGGCCGACAACGGCTCCTGGGCGATCGTCCCCGCGACCACGTCGGAGAACACGACTAGCAACCGGGCCTTCTTCGCGATCGAGACTGCAGCCGACCAGGTGGTCGAGGACGCGGTAACCATCACCAACGTGACCGCCCAGCCGATGACACTGGAGCTCTATCCCGCGGACGCCTTCAACTCCCCGGGAGCGGGCTTCGCGCTTCGCCCGCAGAACGAGGTCAATACCGACGTCGGTACCTGGATCACCCTCAGCAAGGACGAGGTGGTTCTCAAGCCGAAGTCGTCCGTGAATGTGCCGTTCACGATGACGGTCCCGGCCGGGGCCACCCCGGGTGACCACGTCGGGGGAATCGTGGCGCTCAACCCGGTGGCCACGGGGGAGCAGACCACTGCAGAAGGTGCCGTGATCCAGGTGCAGCAGGCGGTCGGCGTCCGCATCTACGCGCGGGTCAAAGGCCCGCTCAACCCGCAGCTGGTGGTCTCGTCGGTCACCATCGACCTCGAGTCCGGTGGCATTCCCGGACTGGCCTTCCCGCGCGAAGCCACGATCACCTACACAATCCGCAACGAGGGAAACGTACGAATCACGCCGGAACGCAGCCTCAAGGTCAGCGGCCTGTTCGGGCGGGCGTTGTACGAACCGGAGAACAAACCGTTGCCGGAAATCCTGCCGGGGAACGAAGCGACCTTCAGCGAGGTCTGGAGCGACCCACCGTTCGCCAACCGCGTGTCTGCGGCGGTGACCGTCACCGGAGGTGAGAACTCCGCCCCGTCGACCGGTGACTCCGTGATATGGATCGTCCCGTGGCTCCTCGTCGTCGGTCTCCTCGTCGGTCTCGGCTTCTGGCTGTGGAACCGCCGCCGGGGCGACCAAGCCGAGACAGGCACCGAGGATCTCAGCTCCTCGCGCGGCGGATCCCACGCGGCGGGCGCCGTCCGGTGACTGTGCAGCGTCGCCTGCTCGCGGCGGCCGTGGTTCTCGGGGTACTGCTCATCCCGAGTGCCGGGGCAGTCGCGACCGACGCTGTCGGTGGCACCGAGCCGGTCCAGCTCGGCGTCACCGCGAGTCCTCCATTCGGGCCGGCTGACACCAAGATCGCCGTTCAAGGTCAGGGCTGGCCCAGTTCGATCCTGTTGCAGGTCGCCTTGTGCGGCAACTTGTTCCTCAACGGGATCAGCGACTGCGACACCCCGCACGCGGTCACGACGACGAGCACCACCGAGGGCACCTTCTTCGTCGACATGATCGTCGGGATCCCGCCCGCGCCCTGCCCCTGCGTCCTCCACGTGTCCAGCCCGGAGAGCCTCAAGGCCGTCGACCAACCCTTCGAGGTCTTTGGCGCGGAGACCGCCCCTCCCAGCGCTCAGGTCGTGACACGGTCCGTGGTCCTCACCGGGGAAGTCAGCGGGAGCGGTCCGTGGACCGCCTGGCTCGGAGGAGCTGCGGAGCGCACCTTCACCCTCACGGTCCAGAACACCGGCACTGTGCCACTTCTCAATCCTGCGGTCGTGGTCACCGCCGGCCAAGGCGACAACCCAACATCTGTCGTAGCCCAACCACTTTTGGGAGAGATCCCCCCCGGCGGAACCGCGACCGCGATCGTGCCCGTCACGCTCGGGCCACCGACCTTCGGCCGATACACGGTCAAGGCGACAGTCTCGGGTGTCGACCAGCCGACGACCGTGAGCGGCACGACCTCGAGTTATCCCTTCGTGCTCATTGGAATCGCCTGGCTGGTCATCCAGATCCCGTTGCTCGGGCTCTACCGGCGACGTCGCCTGGGACCCGAGGACCCGTTGGAGTACGACTTCGACTCCCTGCTGCTCGCGCCCGCCGACTACGGCGTCGAGTCGGTTCGCGGAGTCGTTGGCGGTTATCCCACCCTGAACGCCGCGGACGAAGACCCCCTGAGCACGGTCATCGTGGGAGGGGCTAGTCGGGCACCCTCAGGCCGCTCCCTGCTCCGGCGTTAGACCTACCGCTGGCGGGATTGTCCGTTCATGTGGCGGACCAGCGACTTGGGCCGTAGCGTTCGAAGCATGGACTCGGCGCGACAAGTCGACACAGCCCCAACTGAGGCTGCTTCGACGGTTATCGCTGCCACCGAACACCACCTCACCGAGCTGGTCGAACAGGGCGCTTTCGTCTTCGCCCAGTGCACCTGCGGTTGGCGATCGTACGCCCGAAGGTCTCGTCCGCGGGCCCGCGATGAGGGCGACGAGCACGGGCTGCTGCACAGGGTTTGACGGCTGAGGACTCGTCCGTACGTACGACCTCATCGACCCAGTGCAGGTGACAGACTCCTGTGGCATGGGGACCTTGTGGACGCGGGAATGAGCGGACGACGGCTGGTGGCCTGCCTGAGCGCGCTGGCCGTGCTGGGAGGTCTCGCAGGCGCGGCACCGGCAGCAGCCGAGGAGCCACGCCTGATCCTTTGGGGGGCGCACGCTTCCACCCGCCCAGGCGAGGACAGTCAACGGGCCTACCAGCGTGTCGAAGCATCAGCTGGTCGCAAGCTGGCAGTCGCGCGGCACTTCCTGCTCTGGGACACGGTGTTTCCCACGACGCTCGAAACCTGGCTGCGCGACGGCGATCGCCAGTTGATGCTGTCCGTCAACGCCAAGCGCCTCAATGGGAGCCGCGTGTCCTGGCGCGACATCGCCAACGCGACACCCGGATCGCCGATCTACGCAGACATGCTGCGGTGGACCCAGCGCATCCGTGACTTCTCATCGCCCGTCATGCTCACCTTGAACCACGAACCCGAAGCGAGCGTGAACACCGGGAGCGGGGTGGACGCGGACTACAAAGCAGCCTGGCAAGCCTGGGTCACCCTGTTCAGAACGCAAGGGGTCTCGAACGTCACGTTCGTTTGGATCATGACGGACTACTCCTTCCAAGTACCAAGCTCAGACCGGCGATTCGCTGCCAAGTGGTACCCCGGAGACGCCTTTGTGGATGCGATCGCAGGCGACGCCTACAACTGGTTCACGTGTCGCCCCGGGATCAACACGGCCTGGAAGTCCCTAGCTCAGATCATCGAAGGCCAGCGAGTGTTCGGGCTTGCTCACCCGACCAAACCTCTGTGGCTGGCTGAGTACGGCTCCGATGAGGACCCGGCTCAACCGGGCCGGAAGGCGCAATGGTTCCGCGACGCCCAAGCCCTGTTCGCTCAGCCGGGCTACGCCCAGTTCGCGGGTGTCAACCTCTTCGAGCAGCTGAGCTCGTCTAGCTGTCCATGGGCCGCAGACTCTTCGACAACTGCCGCCGCTGCCTGGCGTGCTTGGGGTGCCGACCCGTTGTACGGCGGATCCGCCGTGCCGCCGCCACCACCGATTTCGATGAGAGCCCAACTCGTGGTCGGCGACCCGGCAAGCCTCGGGGCCGACGCCACGATCAAGGCTCGGCTCGAAACTCTCGGCTACACCGTTGATGTCGTCGACGACAACGCCGCCAGCGCGGCGGGGGCTGCCGGGCGCAACGTGGTGTTGGTCAGTCAGAGCGTGACGCCAACTGCCTTGACGAACCGGTTGCGCGACGTGCCGATCCCGGTCGTCATCTTGAAGCCGTGGCTCTATGACGACTTCGCGCTGGTGGCCGCCAACGCCCTGGGCTCCAACGGGAGGACGTCAGTAACGGTGACCAACCCGAGTCATCCCCTGGCTTCTGGACTCTCCGGCCATGTTGCCCTGGTGACCTCCTCAACCCCGATGGGATGGGGAACCACCTTGACCTCAGCCGAGGTGGTGGCAACCGTTGTTGGCCATCCCGCGGTGTTCGCCTACCGGCCGGGAGCCGCGCTCGACCAGGGCCGTACGTCCGCCGCCTGCCGCGTGGGACTCCCGTACCACCAAACGGCGTACCCCGTCATGACGGCAGCCGGCTGGACAATGTTCGATGCAGCCGTCCGGTGGGCCGATTCCGGCTGCTGAGCCGCAGGCTCAGGAGGGCGCGGGATTGCAGACCACGTGGGTCGCGGCCCAGGGCAACGCCTCGAGCCGGTCCTCAGGGATCGGTCGATCGCATCGGTCGCACAAACCGTAGGTGCCCTCGGCTCTCTTTGCTTGAGCCCGAAGGACCTCGGCGCGAACCTGGAGGAACCGCTCGTGTGTTGCCACCTGGGTCAGGCGCTCCACGGCGATGGACGTCCCGTCTCCGACCCGTTTGCCGAAGGAGATGTCCCCCGCCTGCTCCGGGCGAGCCGTCAAGGTCGCGATCTCCTGGTCGAGTTCAGCGAGCTTGCCTGCGAGCAGTGCGTCGACGTCGGTCAGAGGCGAGTTCATAAGGCCTCAGCGTGCCGCATCCGCGGGCGGCCCGGGCTCAGACGACGTAGGTCTCCGGGCGGGCAGCGCCGGTAGCGAAGCGGCCGACGTCGAGGGCGGCCAGGTCGACGAACGGTTCTCGGCCCATGACGAGATCGCGCATCACCTCACCGACTGCCGGGCCTTGGAGGAAGCCATGCCCGGAGAACCCACACGCGTAGAGGAGCCGCGACACCGTCGTCGCCTCTCCGAACAAGGCGTTGTGATCGGGTGTGACCTCATACAACCCGGCCCACTGATGCGCGATCCCCGCATCGAGGACTGAGGGGGCCCGGACGTCGGCTGCCCCAGCGATGAGCTCGAGGAAGTCGTCGTCGACATGCGTCGAGAACCCGGCGGGTTCAGCGGGGTCAGACATGCCGGCAAGCAGGCCCAAGCCCTCCCGGTGAAAGTAGAACGAGGTGGCGAAGTCGATGGTCATCGGAACGACCGAGGGCAAACCAGGGATCGGCGCCGTCACGACGACCTGACGCCGGTAGGGCGTCACGGGAAGGTCGACTCCGGCCGTCAGGGCGAGCTCGCGCGACCATGCCCCGGCGCAGCAGATGACGACCGAGGTCTCCACTACACCCAGATCCGTGACCACCGAACAGATCTCGCCCCCAGAGGTCTCGATTGCGCGAACGTCCACGCCCGTGTGAATCGTCGCACCGAGCCGGCGGGCTGCACCGGCGTAGCCGTTCACCACAGAGTCGGGCGTGCAGTGCCCATCAGTGGGGGACCAAGCCGCGGCCAAGACGTCGTCAGTGTTGAGGAGAGGAGACAGTGACTTCACTTCTTCAGGGTCGATGAGACGCGAAGGCACACCGAGGGAATTCTGAAGAGCGATGGCCCGCTCGAACTGGGCGACGTCCGCAGGGCGGGTCAGTGCGAAGAGGTAGCCCGTGCGATGCAGGTCGATCTCCTGCCCGGGTCGTCGGGTGAAGTCGGCGAACAGGTCGAGGGAACGCTGGCCGAGACGGATGTTGAGTTCATCGGCAAACTGAGCCCGCACCCCCCCGGCTGCCTTGGACGTCGACCCCGCACCTAGCGGCCCCCGGTCGAGAAGGAGCACGTCAGTCACGCCCGCCTCGGCCAGGTGGAACGCGGTGCTCACGCCCATCACGCCGCCACCAACGATCACGAGGCCCGCCCGAGGCGGAAGTCCACGATCCTTCGTCGAAACGGAGCCGCTCATTCGAGCCGGAAGCCTGGGTCGTACGGCAGTTCAAGGGTGTCCATCTGCGCCTTCTGCAGTCGGCCGCTCACATCCCAGTTCATCGATTGCCATCGGGTGAACTGGTCGAGGACCCAGATGCCGGACTGGCGAGAGCCATTGCCGGACTTCCCGTTGCCACCAAAGGGCAAGTGGGCCTCCGCTCCGGACGTCGAGTTGTTGACCGAAACCATGCCGGCGCCGACCCGGGCGCGATAGTCGAAGGCCTGTTTCGCGTCGCGGGTGTAGATCGCAGCCGACAGGCCGTAGCCATGGCCGCTCGCCAACTCCACGGCCTCGTCGAAGCTGTCGAACACCCCAAGCCCGACCAGGGGGCCGAAGGTCTCGGTGTCGTACAGCGCGTCGCCGCGGCCAATCCCCTCGACGATCGTCGGATGTGCGTAGACCCCCTTGTCGGGGTCGCCGATGAAGCCGACGCGAGGGTTGGCCGAGGTGATTCGCCCTGTCCCCGTGGACCCGTGGACGGAGTGGTGGTCAGCGATCAGCGCGAGATTTCGCTCATGGTTGTCGAGATAGCGCTCGGAGAGCATCGGCCCGTACAGCACCTTCTCGTGTGGATCTCCGACGACGGCAGACTCCACTGCAGCCACGAAGGAATCGCGGAACTCCTCGTAGATGTCGCGGTGCGCCCAGGCCGTACCCAGGCTGGTGCAGCGTTGGCCCGACGTGCCGAATCCGGAGAACAGCGCACCCTGAACGGCAAGGTCCAGGTCGGCATCGGGCATGACCACAAGGGGGTTCTTGCCGCCGAGCTCGAGGCAGGCACTCTGCAGATGCCGCCCAGCGAGTTCGCCGATCCGACGGCCCACCGCGGTCGAGCCGGTGAAGCCGATCTTGTCCACGAGACCCTCGTCGAGCGCCTGCTCCAGGCCGGCGAACGTCGTTGGCCCATCCGCGACGACCAGCTGAAGGACACCCTCGGGCACCCCTCCGTTTCGGAAGATCTCCAGGAGCGCCTGCGCGATCCCAGCGGAGGTCTCTGCCGCCTTCCAGACGACCGCGTTGCCGCAGAGCAGGGCGGGCACGAGGTACCACGACGGCACGGCAGTCGGGAAGTTCGCCGCCGTCACGATGGCCGCCACGCCCACGGGCACCCGAAAGGTGAAGAGCTGCTTGTCGGCCATCTCACTCGGGACGGTCTGGCCATAGAGCCGGCGCCCTTCCCCAAGGAAGAAGTCGCATGTGTCGACGACCTCCTGAACCTCGCCCAGGGACTCGGCGTACGGCTTGCCGACCTCTCGGGTCACCAGCGCGGCCAGCGACTCCTTGTTGGTCTCGACCAGCCGTCCCACCTGAGCAATCACCCGCCCCCGGACCGGCGCCGGGACCTCCGACCACGCACGTTGGGCCTGCCGAGCCCGCCGACATGCCTCGACGAACTCCCCGCGCCCAGCCAGCTCCACCTCACACACGACCTCCGACAGATCAGCCGGATTTCTGGTCTGGAACAACGCGCCCGCACCCAATGCCTCAGTCATCCCCCCACCCTTCCACGCATCGCCAAACCCGTGGCAGCGGAGTGCGAACCCCAAACCCGCGGCGACGACGCAGCGGAGCGCGAACCCGACGGTCCCGGAGGTTTCGT
>JANPBY010000179.1:0-10593 GCA_031430645.1 Actinomycetes bacterium | reverse complement strand
CACCCGACTCGGGTGAGACCCCTTTCGTCATGTGCACACTGAGACCAGCGCGCCGCTGCAGTAAGACGATCGCCTTGCCCTCGACCTAGACTCCGACGATGACGGTTTCTCCCGGGGTGATCTCCCCGATGCGCGCGGTGCCTGCGCACATTGCCCGCCCCGAGTACGTCGGTCGCAAGTCCGCTGAACGAAGCACCGAGTCCTTCGTTCAGGACGGCGAGACGATCGAGGCGATGCGGATAGCCGGCAAACTGGCCGCGCAAGCCCTCGCGGCTGTGGGGAGCCACGTAGCGCCCGGGATGACGACCGAATCCCTCGACCGGATCGGGCATGAGTTCCTCTGCGACCACGGCGCCTACCCCTCGACGCTCGGCTACCCCGGGAGCGGCCGTGTACCTCCGTACACCAAATCGCTGTGCACCAGCGTCAACGAAGTCATCTGCCATGGCATCCCGGACAGCACCGTCCTTGAGGACGGCGACATCGTCAATGTCGACATCACCGCCTTCATCGGCGGAGTGCACGGAGACACCGACGCGACCTACCTCGTCGGCGACGTCGACGAGGAGTCGCGGCTGCTCGTCGAGCGGACTGAGGAAGCCCTCGCCCGCGCCATCAAGGCGGTGGCCCCCGGCCGCCAGATCAACGTGATCGGTCGGGTGATCGAGGCCTACGCCAGGCGATTCGGATACGGCGTCGTTCGCGACTTCACCGGACATGGGATCGGCGCAGCTTTTCACTCCGGTCTCGTGATTCCGCACTATGACGACCCAGGATCGGTCACCGTTATGGAGACAGGGATGACCTTCACCATCGAACCGATGCTGACTCTGGGCACCGTGGACTACACGATCTGGGAAGACGGATGGACCGTGGTCACAGCCGACAAGCAGCGATCCGCGCAGTTCGAGCACACCCTCCTCGTCACCGACTCCGGGGCGGAGATCCTCACGCTCGCCTGACCTCTCTCGGCGGCGCATCGTAGGCTTCCTGCCATGGAGATCCCGACGCGCTGGCCGCGCACGGTCAAGACGCTCGCCATTGACGTCGGTGGCACCGGCCTCAAGGCATCAGTCCTAGGCCCGAAGGGCGACATGCTCGTCGAGCGGGTCCGTAGGGAAACGCCTTACCCCTGTAGCCCAGAACTACTGGTTGAGTCCCTGCAGGAACTCGTCGCGCCGCTGCCGAGCTTTCACCGGGTGACCGTGGGATTCCCCGGTCTGGTGCGCCGTGGCACGGTCGTGCAGGTGCCTTCACTGTCGCGAGTCGAGCCCGGTGGCCCGCGAGTCGAGGAGCAGGCCGCACTTTGGGAGGGCTACCCCTTGGAGGAGGCACTTCGACAAGCGTTCGGCAAACCCCTCCTGCTCGCCAACGATGCCGATGTCCAGGGATGCGCCGTTGTCGCGGGCGCGGGATTCGAATTCGTGATGACCCTGGGAACCGGCGTCGGCACCGCGTTGTTCAACGATGGGCTCCTCCTTCCACACATTGAGCTCTCGCACGCACCGTTCCGCAATGGCCAGTCCTTCGATATCCAGCTGGGAGATGCCGAGCGCATCAACGTCGGAGCTAAGCGCTGGAACCGTCGGGTACACAAGGCGTTGCTCCTTCTGGAAGGCACCCTCTACTGGGACCGCATTTACATCGGCGGCGGCAATGCGAAGCGGCTCGACTTCGACCTCGGTCCCAAGGCAGAGATCGTGTCGAACACCGCCGGGATTCTCGGCGGAATCAGGCTTTGGGAACGGCACCACAGCGCCGTCATCGGTTGACACGCAAGGGCTTTGCTGCTGCGGCCCTCGGCACGGCACTGTGCGGCCTCTTGCTGATCGGGTGCACAGAATCCCCGTCAACGACGGACCCGAGCCGGTCATCCATCAACGAGCCAGTCGGCCCACTGCCCGCCGGTGAGCGAGCCCGGGTCGAACGAGTCGTCGACGGCGACACGCTGATCGTGGATGGCCGACGCATCAGACTCATCGGGGTCGATGCCCCCGAGAGCGTCAAGCCGAACTCCCCCGTCGAGTGCTTCGGACCCGAGTCGTCAGCCGAGCTTGCCCGCCTGCTTCCCAGACGAACTCCCGTCTTGTTGGAATGGGACCTCGAACGCAAAGACCGCTTCGACCGAGACCTGGCCTATATCTGGCTGACTGAGCCGCCGCGACTGCTGAACGCAGAGCTTGTCCTCAACGGTTTCGCTACCGTGGCTACCTACCGGCCCAACGTCGCCCACCTCGCCGAGTTGCGAGCCGCCGAAGACTCCGCGCGGGCCGCTGGACGCGGGCTCTGGTCCCGGTGCCCAGCACGGACCAACTGAATGATTCATTCGAGAATCGTACGCTTTTCAACTATCGTGGGGTCATGGCTCCCACGGACGACAAGACACTCTGGCTCAGCACCAGCGAACAGCACGCGTGGCGGGCGTGGATCTCGGCCCAGGTTCTCCTGACCGACGCCCTGGACCGCGACCTCAAAGCCGAGCACGGCATCGCTTTGGCCGACTACGAGATTCTCGTCCGGCTGTCCGAGGCGTCGGATCGCCGGATGCGCATGAGTGAGCTTGCGGATCTGACTTTGTCTTCGCGGTCCCGGTTATCTCACCAGGTTGCCCGCATGGAGGAGGGCGGCTGGGTCACTCGACGCGAATGCCCGACCGATCGTCGCGGCACCCTCGCGGAACTCACACCTGCCGGTTGGGGCCTGCTCGTCGCCGCCGCCCCATCCCACGTTGGCTCTGTACGGCGTCACCTGGTCGATGTGCTCACTCCCCAGGAGTTCGCGGAAGCCGGCGCCGCCTGCCAGAAGGTCGTCGACTGCCTCCAGGCCGGCGACGACGCCCACTGATCCGCCGCCTGCGGGGGGCCATCTCCGGCCTCGGCAAGTCGTGCGACAGGATCTCCTCTGTGAAGGACCGGGAACTCGTTCGCATCGCCGTCGTGGGGGCGGGGCCGGCCGGCCTCTACGCGGTCGACGCGTTGCTCAAGACCGACCTGCTCGAGGCGCGCATCGACGTCATCGACCGCCTGCCTACGCCGTACGGCCTGATCCGCTATGGCGTCGCTCCCGATCATCACAAGATCAAGAGCGTGGCCCGAGCACTCCAGCCTGCGCTCGAGTCTGACCGCGTACGTTTCCTTGGCGGCGTCGAACTCGGCCGCGATATCAGTCGCGCGGATCTGCTCAGCTGCTATGACGCGGTCATCTACGCCACCGGCGCTGCCCGTGACCGACGCCTGGACATCCCCGGGGAGGAGCTGCCCGGCTCCTGCTCTTCGACGGATTTCGTCAATTGGTACAGCGGCCATCCAGACGCCGACCAGCCATTCCCGCTCGACGTCGAATCGGTCGCAGTGATCGGCGTGGGCAACGTGGCCGTGGACGTTGCGCGGGTCCTTGCCGTTCCCGTGGCGCACCTGCACCCCACGGACGTCCCCGCAGACGTGCTCGCCGCCTTGAGCGCCAGCAACGTACGCGAAGTCCACGTGATCGGACGCCGTGGACCAGAGCACGGCAAGTTCACTACCAAAGAATTGCGCGAGCTCGGCGAACTGGATGGTGTCACTGCGGTCGCTGAGTCGGCGGATCTTCCGGCGGAGTCGGCTGATCGTGAGCGGCACGTCGCGGCCAACCTCGCGGTGATCGAAGGCTGGGTCGGGCGAGTCCCCGATCCCGAAGATCGGGTGATTCGTGCGCACTTCTGGCGCCGCCCTATCGCCATCCTCGGCGCGGACAGGGTCGAAGCGATCCGGCTAGAGAGCTCGCGCCCGGACGGGTCGGGTGACACCTTCGACCTCCCGGTGCAAGCCGTGATCCGCGCTGTGGGCTACCGCAGCCTGCCGCTTCCCGACATTCCTTTTGACGGTGAACACGCCGTAGTGCGCAACGACGGTGAGGGCCGGGTGATCGGCGATGACGGGGCACGACAACCCGGGGAGTACGCCGCTGGCTGGATCAAGCGGGGCCCAACGGGCGTCATCGGCACGAACAAGGGCGACGCCGGCCAGACCGTACGTGCGCTGCTGGAGGATTTTGGAGCCGGCGCCTGGAGCCCCGGTCACGCTCGTGTGGACATCGACCAGCTCCTCGCTGACCGAGCAGTGGTCGTCACGACCTACGCGGGGTGGCTGGCCATTGACGCCGAGGAAGTCGCCCGTGGAGTGTCCAGCGGACGGCCGAGGGTCAAGGTCAACACCTGGGCGGACTTGGCGGCTGTGGGCACTGACGCCGCGGGCTAAACCAGACCACCGAACCTTGCGTGCGCGACCGGGTGAGAGCAAGGTGGACCCGACCTGAAGGAGGGTCCGGATGAGCACGCTCATCGACCGCTACGTGCGGGCAACAGATGGCTTCGCGCAACGCCTTCAGGCCATCCGGCCCGATCAATGGAATGAACCGACCCCCTGCACGGACTGGGATGTGCGGGCGCTGGTTGCGCACGTACACGACGAGCAGTTGTGGATCCCCCCTCTCCTCGCGGGCGAGACAATCGCGGGCGTCGGTGATCGCTTTGCAGGCGACCAGTTAGGCGATGACCCCGTCCAGGCGTGGTCCTCTGCCCGACAGTTGGCCCTTGAGGCCGCATCCAGCGAAGCCTCCCTCCGAGGCCTGGTTCACCTCTCCTACGGCGACGAGCAAGCTGAGACATACCTGTGGCAGGTGACCTCCGATTCGCTGATCCACAGCTGGGACTTGGCTCGGGCGATCGGAGCCTGGGAGAGGCTCGATCCCGACTGCGTCGATGCCGTAACCGAGTTCCTCACTCCCCAGATCGCCGGCTGGCGCAATGCGGGCGCCTTCGCGGCCGCCGTGGCCGAGCCCGCGGACGCCGATCCGCAGGCTCGCCTTCTCGCAATGACCGGGCGTGGCTGAAAGCCTGTGGCCCTCAGGCGTCGGAGTTCTGTCGCGGGTCCAAATCGTCATCGAAGTCTGCGGACGGTAGGTCGCTGTCAGCCATGGCTAGGGCAATGGACTCATCCCGCACGCTGACATCGTCGACGGCACGCTCTCGAACGCGCGTTGCTCGGACCTCGCGGAGCAGTTCGCGACTGACTCGAACGAGCAGATAGAGGAGGACACCGTCGCGGATGGTCATGGCCACGAGTCCGATCCACGCGGTGTTGAGCACGTCACCGTAGAAGATCGGGAACACGAGCTGAGTCAGACCGCACAGAACCAGCACCGTGGGTACGTGACGCTTCCAGGTGGGTGCATCAAGGACTGCCGCCGCCGCGAAAACTGCCAGTAGCCAAAGGACATACTGCGGACTGAAGACCTTGTTCGTCGCGAGGATCACGAGCAGCAACGTCACACCGGTGAGCGCCACACCGCGTGGGGAGGCATCGCGGCGCATGAGCCGCCAGTGCGCCAGGAACACCAGGGCCAGTCCGATCGCGAAAGCAACGGTCGCCAAGGAGGCGAGCAGCTCCACTCCTGGCCCCGTGATCTCCCACGCGCCGTAGGCGAATCGAGTTCCGTATCCCTCGACCCCGAAGTGATGCAGCCACACGAGCGGGAGTGCGGCCAGAGACTCGATCTGGAGACCCCGGTCGGACTGATAGTTGAGGACTTGAGAAAAGCCCGTTGACCCCGTGAGCACGAACGTGACTGCTGCCACCGCCAGGACGGTGCAGCCGGCGATCACCGTGGCAAGGACAGCCCGTCCGCGGGTGCGCTGAACCGGCGCGAGGAGGCTCGGCCAGAGCTTCAGGGTTGCTCCGACGCCGGAGGCGAGACCGGAGACGACTGAGCGCTTGGAGCCCGCGTAGAGGATCGCCGCAAAAGCCGAAGCGGCCGCGAAGATGTCGAAGCGCGTCCACGACAAGGCCCCCAAGAGCGGGGGGCCGAGGATCCAAATGAGCAGTGCCGGGTGGCGGACGTCGGTTCCGGCCCGGCGCACGATGGAGCGCATGATGAGCGCGTCGATGAGCAGCACCATGGCGATCCACGCGACGAGATAGGGCAGATAGCGCCACGTCGGCAGAATTGCGGTGACGAAGGCGGGGCCGAGCATGGCCGGCATCGCCATGGGCGGGTACTCCCAGGAGAAGTCCCGATAGGGGATCGCCGTGCCATTCAGGGTCGCGAACGCCCATCGGCCGTACCCGGTGATGTCGATGAAGACATTGCCTCGGTTGATGCCATACGTGATGAGACCAACCGCGAAAGCAACGGCTCGGGCGGTCGCCCAGGCCAGCCACGGTCGCGTGCTGACAGCCGTCCATACCCGCTTCGATCGGCGAGGTTCGCCCGCGCGGGAACGCTCGTTCGCCACTAGGTGAACCCTCCGCATCCCAAATCGTCGGCCAAGCCTAGCGGTCACCGGGCTGCCCATCGACTGGTTGAGCCCCGTCGGCGTGCGACCTGGGTCACGTCACTCGAACGGCTCCGCCGTCGAAAACGTCTACCTCTCCAACCGAACCGCCAGCCAAGCCAGCGCCAAGGGGTAGCGGAAGTCGATACCCGCGTGAGTGCCCTCGAACAACTCGAACTGGATTCGGTCATCCGGGACACCGACTTCTCGGAGCTCGTCGCGGAACGCTGCGGCCCCGAGATCAAGGCAATAGTCGTCGTGCATTCCCGCATCGATCCACACGGCGGAGAGCGAGCAAAGCGCGTCGGCGTACGGCCTCGCCATCCGCACGGGGTCCCAGTCCAGCCAGCGCTGCCAGACCTCGGGCCGCAGTCGAGCAGTCCGCGGGTCGAAGGGCAGCTCAACTGACCCGTTGGGGTGAGCCGAGAAACAGGCCGAGACCCCCAGCACGGTCAGGAGCGACTCATCCTGGGGTTGCCAGCGTCCGGGCCGGGAGGAGAAGTCTTGCCACCAACGATGGATGTCGTGGTCGTAGTCCCGGAGGAACCGGGCCGCCGTGCCGAACTCGGGGACGTAGCAGAGCTCGTACAGCGTGTCTCCGGCGTGCGTCGCCAAGGCTCCGAAGAGATCTGGACGCAGCATGGGCGTGATCATCGCTCCGAACCCACCCGAGGACTTGCCCGAGATTGCTCTGGACTCCCGGCGCGGGATCGTCCGGTAAGCCTCGTCGACCCAGGGGACCACCTCGTCGCAGAGGTAGGAGTGGTAGGCCCCGGTACCGGGTGAGTCCACGAACTGGGATCCGCCGTACTTGGTCCACGCATCCACGTAGACGACGATGCACGCGGGTACCTCCCCCGAGGCGAACAATGCGTCGGCAGTCTCGATGAACGGCTGCCGGAAGGGCGCCCTGTTTGCCCACATGCCGACATGGCCGGTGTAGCCCTGGATGACGTAGACGGTGGGGTATCGCTCGTTCGTGTCGTCGTAGCCCGGAGGCACGTACACCCAGATCGGCCGTTCGTGCGGGTCCCCGAGGGGGTTTCCGCGGAGGAGTGTGGAGTCGATGGTTCGCCGATCAAGCCGTCCGGCGAGCGGGGCATCCCAGGGCAGCATCCCGACAGTCAAGCATTCAGCGGGCGAACCGCCGATCAGCTCTTTTCGATCCGGACGTAATCGATGTCCCCGACGAAGTAGTCGCACGTGACGGTGATCTGGTCGCACGAACTCTTGCCACCGATGGACAGCACCTTGCTGTTGGAGATAGAACCGGTGGACCCGGTGCCCGTGCGCTTGGAGCCTCCGTCAACGGTCAAGGTGACCTTGGTCGCCGTCCGCTCGCAACGGACCGTGTGCCAGGCCCCGTCGTTGATCGCAGTCGCTGAATGCACCGAGATCGTCTGGCCCAGGGACCCGCGGAAGACGCAGGTCACAATCCCGTTGGGCTGCTGGAACTTCCACATGCCACCCGTCGTGGTGGACTGCCCCTTCTGCAGGATGTTCCCGAAACTGCGCGTCGTCCGGTAGCGGATCGTCACGGCATAGTCACTCGTCCCCGGGTCCAGCAGCGTGTTGTCCGGCACGGTGTCGAGATGGTCGGGGTGCGCCGGCGGGGTGTTCGGCGCGAGGTAGGGGAAGGTGTGACCCACCGCCCCCGAGTAGCTCGTGTTGATCCCGACCTCGGCCCCGATCGTGCCGTTGAGACCGTTGCCGCTGCTGTCGACCAGAGTCGCGCGCACTGTTTCACTCATGTTGTAGAGCGCGACGGTCGTCGTAGCTGCGGCGGTCGCCGGAGTCGTGAGGGCAAGACCTGCCAACGAGGCCACAGCAACGAGCGGAAGTGCGATTCGAGCGGTCCTGCGGTTCACGATTCGCTCCCTGCCCTAGCCCCGATGTGGCGCACAGTACGTCAGCGACCCAGGGCAGCGGAACCCCCGAAACGGTGTGTTCCTCGAGTTCTGACAACGACCAAATCCCGGCGACGCATTTGGTCACCGGGGGCCAGGCTGCGTTCACTTTGAGTAGTCAAATCACCCCTGTGGTGGGTGCGTTCAAGCGGCGGACGAGTCAGCCTGTACGCCGGGTTCTGTGCCCGGGTGCCTTGCGGCGATCCCGATGGGCGGTCATCCCTCTACGACTGGCGTTGCCGACAGCCTCTAGCGGCCTACCCGGGGACTCGGGCGAGCGACCCTCCTCCGCCGAAGCGGTGCGTCCCCTGTCTGACCTTGCTCCAAGTGGGGTTTACCTAGCCGTACGAGTCGCCCCGAACGCTGGTGGTCTCTTACACCACCGTTTCACCCTTACCTCGGCCCGAAAGCCGAGGCGGTCTGTTTTCTGTGGCACTGTCCCGCGGGTCACCCCGGGTGGGTGTTACCCACCACCTTGCTCTGTGGAGCCCGGACGTTCCTCGGCAGCTCGCACGCTCGGGGCGTACGGGCTGACGCGACCGCCTGGCCGGCTCGTCCGCCGTAGAGCCAAGGATAGGGGCATGATCGAGGGGTGCTGATCCGCATCGAGGGATACGACGTGCCGCCGGGCGCGGAGGCTGCGGTGCGCGTCGGCGTCCAGCGGCTCAAGGACGTCGAGCAGCTGGCCACCACTGACACGATCACGATCACCTGGGACCTCGAGGCGACCCTGCACCGCGACGCCGACGGAGCGATCGACCTGCGCGGGCCGTACGTCCACGGCCGGCGCGGAGACCGCTTCCTCTACTTGTCCTGGGGCAGGATCGACGCCGGCGGGACCGTCGCGATGTTCCGTCGCGCCAAGCTGATGCTGCGGGCGGTCGACAACGCCACCCTCGAGGACGCCGAGTCGACCGGGCGACCGCTCGTCGGTCGGCTCAGCCTGACCGGCAGGGACGGGACGCCGGTCTGCGCAGCCGTACGTCCTCCGGCCATCGCGTGGACCGTCGGCTGAGCCGACCTCCGCGCCGCCACCCGCGCCCGTCGGAGGGTCGCCACCACCCCGGTCCGACCGCAAGGATGACCGGCATGCATCCCCGCGCTGGCACGCCAGCTCAACCAGCCGACCTCGTCGACGTGTCGGCCCTCGTCACGGCGTACTACACCGACCACCCCGACCCGTCGGTGGTCGAGCAGCGGGTGGCCTTCGGCACGTCTGGCCACCGCGGGTCTTCGTTGTCGATCTCGTTCAACGACGACCACATCGCCGCGACGACGCAGGCGATCTGCGAGTACCGCGTTGCGCAGGGCACCGACGGCCCGCTCTTCGTGGGCAAGGACACTCACGCGCTCTCCGAGCCGGCGACCGCTACGGCCTTGGAGGTGCTCGCAGCGAACGGGGTGACCGTGCTCATCGACGCCCGCGAGGGCTGGACGCCGACCCCGGCGGTGTCACACGCGATCCTGCGTCACAACGCGGGCCGAAGCCGCGCACTCGCCGACGGCATCGTCGTGACCCCGTCACACAATCCCCCTCGCGATGGCGGCTTCAAGTACAACCCGCCGCACGGAGGCCCCGCCGACACTGACGCCACGATTTGGATCGCCGACCGCGCCAACCAGCTTCTCGAGACGGACCTGGCAGGTGTCGCCCGCATCTCCCTCGCCCGGGCGCGCGCAGCCGAGACTACGGGGACCTACGACTTCCTCGACCAGTACGTCTCCGATCTCCCCTCGGTCCTTGACCTCGACGTGATCCGCGCATCCGGGCTACACATCGGAGCCGACCCTCTGGGGGGCGCTTCCGTCGACTACTGGGGCGAGATCAGTGATCGCTACGATCTCGATCTGACCGTCATCAATCCTTTGGTGGACGGCACCTTCCGGTTCATGACCCTGGATTGGGACGGCAAGATCCGGATGGATTGCTCGTCGCCATCAGCGATGGCCTCGCTCATCGCACGCAAGGGCGAGTACGTCATCGCGACGGGAAACGATGCCGACTCCGACAGGCACGGGGTTGTCACTGCAGATGGCGGCCTTCTGAACCCCAACCACTACCTGGCCGTGGCCATCAACTACCTGTTCACCCACCGTGAGGGCTGGCCGGCCGGAACAGCGATCGGCAAGACCCTCGTTAGCTCTTCGATGATCGACCGAGTCGCGTCCGATCTGGGTCGCGCGTTGCTCGAGGTTCCGGTGGGATTCAAGTGGTTCGTGCCCGGCCTCCTCGATGCCTCCATTGGATTCGGTGGCGAGGAGAGCGCTGGGGCGTCCTTCCTGCGCCGCGACGGCTCGGTCTGGACCACCGACAAGGACGGGATCTTGTTGGCCCTGCTCGCGTCGGAGATCACCGCGGTTACGGGACGCACACCG
>JANPBY010000178.1:0-3272 GCA_031430645.1 Actinomycetes bacterium | reverse complement strand
CTCGTAGGCGGCCGCCGCCGGCAGCACCGGAGCCTGCCGACCGCGCGAACGTGCCCAGGCCAGGAACGGCAACGCGATCACGAGCGCGAAGCCGACGAAGGGGACAAGAGCACCCAGAGCGGTGAGCCCAGTGGTCATGGCTGCGGTGAACGCGTTCCAGCCACTCTGGAGTCCGGCCAGGAAACCGGTCGGGTCGTCCTGCGTCCCGACCGGATCGGGCCCGACGATCGACACCTCAAGCGTCGCGAGCGCGGTCTGATCGGCAAGGGCCTTCTGTTGAGCCTGGAGAGACTCGAGGTCGGCCTGACGCTGCGCGAGCTGGGCCTCGACCGTGACCACCTCGCCGATCGTGTTGGCCCGGGCCAGGAGGGCCTGGATCCGGCGGACGCTCGCCTGCTGTGCCTCGACGCGGGCATCGACATCGGCAACCTGCCCGGTGACGTCGGACGCCTGCTGGGTCTGCTCGAGCACGACCCCGAGGCCTCGGACCTTGACCAGCAGGTCGTCGAAGCGGTTAGAGGGCACCCGCAAGGTCAGCTGGGCGATGGTGCGGTCCGGGTCCGGGTCGGTGACGGTCTGCTCGCCGGTGACCAGACCGCCGAGACCCCGTGCGGCAGCTGCGGCAGCCAGTGCCGCCTTCTCCACCGCATCAGCTTGTAACCGGACATTGCCCGTGCGGATGATCGATCGGTCGTCAATAGGCGGCGCATTCACACCGGCCGTTTTGTCATACAGCAGAACGTCGCTGCCTGGCGCTGATCCCGGAAGCACCGCACCGGAGGCGGTGTCACCGGTCAAGTCCTCTGAGGTCCCTCCGCCCGCCGCAGTCTCCGCAGTCGTCCCGCTGCAGCCGGCCAGAGCGAACAGGGAAACGGCAGCTGCCGCGCAAACCAGCCTGCGGCGCATCCTCGGTGTGGTCATGGTGTGGCGTCCCCTCATCCGACCGGGTTCATCCCGGCTGCTCAAGGGGTGTGACGCCGGTCACAGCCAACGGGTTCCGCCCCTGGTGTCGCGAGACGTGATCGTGATCATCGCTCATACGTCGGGTCAGCGGCTCAGCTCCGACCAGGGATCAGGCACGATGGCGGCATGACCGAACGCCCGCACGTTGTGGTAGTCGGCGGAGGGATCTCGGGTCTCGCTGCTGCTCATGCACTCATGCGCGCAGCGGGGGAGTCAGTACGGGTGACCGTTCTGGAGGCCTCGGACACGGTGGGTGGCAAGCTCGCACTCGGTGCCGTGGACGGCGTGGCGGTGGAGCTCGGAGCCGAGTCGGTCCTCGCTCGCCGCCCGGAGGCCGTACGGCTCGCCGAACGGGTCGGGCTCGCGACTGACGTCGTTCACCCTGTCGCGACCGGCGCCTTGCTGTGGACGAGAGGCAGGCTTCGCCGGTTGCCCCGTGGTCAGTTGATGGGCATCCCGGTCGACCTGCGTGAGCTCGCTGCAGCGGAGATCTTGTCGCTTCGCGGCCTCGCCCGGATCCCGCTCGACTCTGTGTTGCCGGGAACTGACTTCGCCGGGGATCGATCCTTGGGCGCCTACGTGGCGTCTCGAGTCGGTCGCGAGGTTGTGGACCGGTTGGTCGAACCCTTGCTCGGCGGGGTCTATGCCGGTCACGCCGATGACCTGTCGTTGGATGCGGTGTTGCCCCAGCTCGCCGGAGCGGTTCGGGTCGAGCGTTCGTTGCTGCGCGGCGCCCGGCGGGTCAGCGGTGAGTCAACGACGAGTGTTTCTGTCTTTGCCGGGGTCCGGGGAGGGCTGGGTCGACTGCCCGCCGCGGTGGCCGAGGCAAGCGGTGCCACCGTGCTGACCCGCCAGACGGTGCGGTCCGTCGAGGCGCTGGACACCGGCTGGCGCGTGGTCGCCGGATCGACCAGGTCGCCACGTCCCTTGCACGCGGACGCGGTTGTGCTCGCCGTACCCGCGGTGCCGGCCGCTCGCTTGCTTGATGAGGTCGCTGGCCGGGCCGCCGACGAGCTGCGCGCGATTCCCTATGCGTCGGTGGCGATAGTCACTCTGCTCGTTCCTCGTAGCGCCGTACCGGATCTGCCTTCAGGCACTGGGCTTCTTGTTCCTCCAATCGATGGACGGTTGGTCAAGGCAACCACCTTCTCCTCGCAGAAGTGGGGTTGGACGGGAGCCGAGGACCCTGGCGTGCACGTGATCCGGGCGTCGGTCGGTCGCTACGGCGAGGAGCAGGCGCTTCAGCTGGACGACGACGATCTCATCCTGGCTGTGCTGGCTGAGCTCGCGGTGGCGTTGGGGTGGCCGGCCGATGTGCGGCCGCGAGCGAGCATGGTGACTCGATGGGGTGGAGCGCTTCCTCAGTACCTCGTAGGCCACCTCGACAGAGTCGCTCGCATACGAACCGATCTCCAGTCCGCACCCGGGCTTGTGGTCTGCGGCGCGGCCTACGACGGGGTCGGCATCCCGGCCTGCATCGCCAGCGGCGAGGCCGCAGCGGGCCAGGTGCTGCGCCTGCTCGGCGCTCGGCGACAATGGGGACATGGCTTCACCAACTCAGGCACCCGGTCCGGACTCGCAGGCGACGGCAGCTAGCCCGCCCAAGGCCCGTGAGATCAACGCCACGATCCGCTACACGATGTGGTCCGTCTTCAAGGTCGCCCGCCCCTTGGGGGCCATCGACCGTGCTCCGCTGGTCACGGAGGTCGAAGAGCTCGTGGCTTCGCTGGCCGCGGATGACGTGGTCGTCCGGGGTGCCTACGACGTGGCTGGGCTGCGTGCCGACGCGGACCTGATGCTGTGGGTGCATGCGGAGACCTCGGACGCCCTGCAGGACGCCTACTCCCGGTTCCGACGAACGACTCTCGGGGCGGCCTGCGACCCGGTCTGGTCTCAGATGGCTCTGCACCGCCCGGCCGAGTTCAACAAGTCGCACGTCCCCGCGTTCATGAGCGGGGAGGATCCGCGGGCCTATATCTGCGTCTACCCATTTGTGCGTTCGTATGAGTGGTATCTCCTCGAGGACTCAGAACGCCGGGCGATGCTCGCCGAGCACGGCCAGATGGCCCGCGACTACGCAGACGTCCGCGCGAACACCGTCGCGTCCTTCGCACTCGGCGACTACGAGTGGATCCTCGCCTTCGAGGCCGACGAGCTCCATCGCATCGTTGACCTGATGCGGCACTTGCGGGCCTCGACCGCCCGCCGGCACGTGCGCGACGAGATCCCCTTCTACACCGGCCGACGTCTCAGCGCCGCAGACCTCATCGCCACCCTCCCCTGACCCCCGCTGAGTGTGACGTTGTGTA
>JANPBY010000177.1:0-10808 GCA_031430645.1 Actinomycetes bacterium | reverse complement strand
CTTCGGCTGGTTCCCGCTCTTCAACGTCGACGGCTACGACCCTGACGACCCACTCACGACTGCCACGGTGTTCACCTCGTCGACGCTGATCGCTGGTCTGGTTGTCGGGCTGATGGTCACGCCCATCGCGTGCTCGGTCATGCGCGAGGTCTTCTCGCAAGCGCCCGTCGGTGAGCGCGAGGGGGCCTTGGCTCTGGGCGCCACCCGTTGGGGAATGATCCGGTCGGTCGTGATTCCGTTCGGTGCCGGCGGCATGGTGGGCGGCACCATGCTCGGCCTCGGCCGGGCCCTCGGCGAGACGATCGCCGTCTACATGATCATCTCGCCCATCTTCGTCATCCAGCCACACATCCTGCAGAACGGCACGAGCTCGGTCTCCTCCCTGATCGCGTTGCGCTATGGCGAGGCCACTGAGTTGGGCACCTCGGCGTTGATGGCCGCCGGGTTCGCCCTGTTCCTCATGACGCTGGTCATCAACTTCGGTGCCGCCGTGATCGTCAACCGAAGCCGCTCCGGCGCCTCGACGGAGGCCTGACGGTGACCTCGACAACCGAGCTGCGGCCGAGCGATCCAGGCTCGGAACCCCTCGGCGGACCCGCCCCCATCAAGGTGCTGACCACGGCCCGAACCTCCGAGACGGGAGAGCTCCGGCGCCGTACGTCGTCCATCCGCCGCGACGACCTGCTCGCCCTCGGTGGTTCTGGCCTGGCCGCGGTCAGCCTCAGCGGGCTCTTCTACGGCTGGGTGGTGCCTTTCTCAGGGCCGATCGGCTTCGTCCTCGTCACCTACGCGATCTTCCTTGCCACGTATGCCTTGGTCGTCTCCCTCGACGAGCCCGGGCCGATCGTTCGGGACCGCGTCGTCGCGATCATGGTGTACACCGCGGCGGCCTTGTTGGTCGGTGGCCTGGTCCTGGTGATCACGTACACGTTCATCCGTGGCTGGCCGGCGCTGACCCACTGGAACTTCTTCACCGAAGACCTTTCCGCCTCGGGTCCACTGGACCCGCTCAGCGTCGGCGGCATCCTGCACGCGATAGTCGGCACGCTCATGATGATCTCGATCGCCTTGATCATCACCATCCCGCTCGGGCTGACCTGTGCGGTCTACCTCAACCAGGTTCCTGGAAGGTTCACCCGCTTCGTCCGCACGGTGGTCGAGGCCATGACTGCCCTGCCCTCGATCGTCGCCGGCCTGTTCATCTATGCGGCCTTCATCCTCGTCCTCGGCTTGGAGAAGTCCGGTTTCGCCGCAGCGTGCGCGATCACCGTGATGATGCTTCCGATCATCATCCGGGCCGCCGACGTCGTCCTCCGGCTCGTGCCAGGTTCGCTCACCGAGGCCTCGTTCGCGGTCGGCGCCGGGCAATGGCGCACCGTCTGGAACGTCACCCTGCCGACGGCTCGTTCCGGCCTCACGACGGCGGTGATCCTCGGGACGGCGCGCGGTATCGGCGAGACCTCGCCGGTCCTTTTGACGGCCGGCTACACAGCCTCGCTCAACACCAATCCGGTGCAGGGACCGCAGGTGTCCTTGCCCCTTGCCGTGTTCCAGCTCGTGAAGTCCCCGGAGCCCGGAGTCATCGCGCGCGGCTTTGGCGCTGCAGCCGTCCTCATGATGCTTGTGCTGCTGCTCTTCGTCCTCGCGCGCATCCTCGGCGGTCGCGGTCCGGGCTCCCTCAGCCGACGACAGGAACACCGGGCGGTGGTCGCTTCCCGCCGCGACGCCGAGCGCTTCGAGCGTCGGGCCACATTTGCCGCGGAGACGTCGCCTCCCGTTCATCCGGCCCTCCCCGCGACCACCCCCTCCGATTCATGACCCCTCGGGAGATTCGTTCTATGCACGGGACCGCACGATCTTCCGCCGCTACTCGGCGACCGAGGATCATTGCCCTATCGGCGCTGCTCGTTGGCCTGGTCGCTCCCATCGCGGTCGTGGCCCCCGCGACTCCCGCGGCTGCCGACTCGTACGTGCCGATCAGCGGTGCCGGGTCGACCTGGAGCCAGAACGCCCTCGACCAGTGGCGCCGCAACGTCAACCAGTTCGGCATGAAGGTCAACTACCAGGGCACCGGCTCCTCCGACGGCCGCAACCAGTTCCGCAACGGCACCGTCGACTTCGCCGTCTCGGAGATCCCCTACGGGCTCAAGGACGGGGGCGTCGTCGACACCCCACCGCAGCGCGCTTTCGCCTACCTGCCCATCGTCGCCGGCGGTACGTCGTTCATGTACAACCTCAAGATCGGCGGCAAGCGGGTGACTTCGCTCCGCCTGTCCGGCGAGGTGCTCGCGAAGATCTTCACGGGGGGCATCACGACTTGGGCGGACCCGGCGATCAAGGCCGACAACCCTGGACTCAACCTCCCCGGCCGGAAGATCGTGCCGGTCGTCCGCTCCGACGGCTCGGGGACGACGGCTCAGCTCACCACCTGGATGAGCAAGCAGTACGGCGGTATCTGGGACGCCTACTGCCGAAAGGCAGGTCGCGCCACCCCCTGCGGGACGACGTCCCAGTACCCCGTGATCGCCGGCACGGGCTTCACCGCGCAGTCCGGCTCCCTCGGGGTCTCGGGTTACGTCTCCCAGTCGCAGAGCGAGGGGACCATCACCTACGTCGAGTACTCCTACGCCGTCAACGTGGGCTTCCCGGTCGTCAAAGTGCTAAACAACGCCGGGTACTACTCGCTGCCCAACGCCTCCAACGTGGCAGTCGGCCTGCTCAAGGCGAAGATCAACGAGAACCCGGCGTCTCCCCAGTACCTCACTCAGGACCTCACCGGGGTCTACAACAACACCGACTCGCGCGCCTACCCGTTGTCGAGCTATAGCTACATGATCGTGCCGCGGGAAGTGGCCGGCACCTTCAGCGTGGAGAAGGGGCGAACCCTCGGGGACTTCGCCTACTACTTCTTGTGCGAGGGCCAGCAGCAGGCGGAGGTGCTCGGTTTCTCCCCGCTGCCGATCAACCTCGTCAAGGCCGGCCTCTCCCAGGTCAAGAACATCCCCGGGGTCGACGTCCAGAGCATCGACATCAAGAAGTGCAACAACCCGACGTTCTCCTCGACCGGGGTCAACACCCTCGCTAAGAACGCCCCGCAGCCGGCGGCGTGCGACAAGAAGGGCGCGACCCAGTGCGGTACGTCCGCCTCAGGCGGCTCGGGGTCCGGGTCGGGGTCGGGGTCGGGCACGGGGTCCGGTAGCGGCTCCGGTTCCGGGGACGGCACGACCACGGGCGGCTCGGCCACCGACGACGGCACATCCGCGAGTCCCGTCGCCATCGATCCCGATACCGGTCAGCCTGTCGGTGACGGCACCACCGTGGCCGGGGGAGTGGTCGTGGCTGCTGTCCCGGTGTCGCTGGCCACGCCATCGGGCTGGGGCTCGGACCAAACGCTGATGGCGCTGGCCGGCTTGCTGCTGCTGCTGCTCGTCTTCGTCCCGCCGCTCGTGGCACGCCGGCTCTCCCGCGAGGACCGAGCATGAGCGTCGGACGTCGGCTGGTCGCCGCGCTGAGTGTCGTCGGGCTGGCGTCGCTGGCAACGGTCTCGTGGGCCGGCCTCCCTGCCTCGGCGGCCGACGCCTCGTCTGGAATCACAGACTCGGCCGTCACGGTGTCCGGGACCGGGCCGTTCGCCGACCTCAAGGTCACTGTTGGTCAGACCAAGAACCTGATCAACCAGGCGGTCTCAGTCACCTGGACCGGGGGGACACCAACCGCGCCCCAGGCCGGTCGGTTCGGCATCAACTACCTGCAGATCATGCAGTGCTGGAGTGATGACCCGACCGGACCCAAGCGCGAGCAGTGCCAGTTCGGCGGGCTCCTAGGTGACGGCCGAGGCGGTTCTCAATCTGCATCACGGCAGGTTAGCTATGGGTCCACGTTGGTCGACCCGCTCGAGACCTACGTGCAGGAGCCCGGGTCCTTTGCCAATGTCTACGTGCCTTTTGAGTCGGTTACCGGCAAGGCCACCACGGGGAGTCGGAGCGAGTTCTTCGACGCGAGCTCGACCAATGAGATCCCCTACGCGCGTACTCGTTCCGACCGAGGGGGCGCCGAGATCCTCGAGATGCAGACTGCATTGGAGGCCCCGGGACTTGGCTGCGGGTCCGACCGCGTCGGCACGGTAGGCGCATCCCGAGGGTGCTGGCTGGTCGTGGTTCCTCGGTCCACTCTTGAGGTTGATGGGTCCGAGCGCATCGGATCCTCGGCCTTCTCGCTGGACTCCTCCCCGCTGAGTGCCACCAACTGGTCGCAGCGTTTGATCATCCCGCTCACGTTCGAGCCGCTGGCCGCGTCGTGCTCCTTCGGTACGGAGCGCAAGATCGCCGGTCAGGAACTGGTGGTCGAGGCGGTCTCTCGCTGGCAACCAGCTCTGTGCACCGGCGGCGGTGCGACATACTCCTTCTCGCAAGTTTCTGACTCGTTGGCTCGTCGACAGCTGGCCTCGCCCGACCCCGGGTTGGTGATGACGGCTCGGCCTGTTGCCCCCGCGGCCGTGGTCCCCACCCGTCCTCTCGTGTACGCCCCCGTTGCTGTCACAGGCCTCACGGTCGCCTTCCTCATCGAGCGCCAGTCGACGTCGGCGGCGGCCGAGGACGTCGCTCGCGACGGCACCCGAGTGATCGACCTGAAGCTGACACCTCGGATCGTGGCGAAACTTCTCACCGAGTCCTACCGAGGCGCGACCCCGGACGGCAACCCGGAGACGGCCGCCAATCCCCAGACGGTCACCGCCGATCCGGACTTCGTGGCGCTCAACCCGGAGTTCGCCAAGCTCGGCTACACGACCCCATCGGATGCGCTGGTGCCCCTGGGTGACTCCGACGCCACGACCTTGCTATGGACGTGGATCGACTCAGACAAGGACGCTCGCGCTTGGCTCAACGGAAAGGCCGACCCGTGGGGGATGCGGGTGAACCCGGCCTACGAGAAGGCCGTCCTGCCTTTTGAGAACTTCCCGAAGAGCGACCCGCACTGTGCGGCCTACCCCGACGACGAGCGGCTGGACTTGTGCACCCTCGAGCGCAGGCCGTACGCCGCTGACTTCCACGAGGCTGCCCGGTCGGCGGCGCGTGGTGACGCTCTCACTCGAGAGACCTGGGACCCGGTCTCTTCACCGCCGGCTTGGAAGAAGTCTGAGCCGCAGTTCGCGGGGACGCGCGCCGTGCTTGCGATCACTGACACCGCAACCGCGGAACGTTTCGGCCTACAGACCGCTCGCTTGCGCAATGCCTCCGGCGCCTTCGTCGCCCCCACGTCGACGAGCCTGGCCGCCGCCCTCAGCGTGATGCGCCCCAATGCGGCATCGACGGTTCTCGAGCCCAATGTCACCACGACGAAGGCCTCCGCCTACCCACTGACCGTGGTGACCTACGCCGCCACGGCTCCCGCGGCGCTCACCGTCGCCGAAGGCAAGGACTACGCCAACTTCCTGCGGTACGCCGCCGGCAAGGGCCAGAAGCCCGGGGTGGCCCCTGGTGAGTTGCCCGCGGGCTACTTGCCGCTGACGTCGGCCTTGAGCGCTCAGACCCAAGCCGTTGCTTCTCAGATCGCGGCCGAGGCGGGGAAGCCGGTGAGCGTGCCCGCTCCTACGCAGGCCTCCTCGGGGGACCCGTCCGGTGGCGACTCGTCGGGCTCGGGCGGCGCGGCTGGCGGGGGCAGCGCGGATCCCTCGGCGAGCGCGACGCCCTCCCCCTCCGGTTCGAGCGTGGCGGCGCCACGTACGACCGCTGTGGTCTCACTCACTCCGGACGACCCGGTCGGCCGGGCGCGATTCGCCCTCGTGGTCGTCCTTGTCCTCGGCTCCGTGGCCGCGCTGACCGGCCTCGTCCTCCTGCGGATCTCCGCGAAGGCCCCATGAACCGCAAAGCCCGTGGCCGCGTCCGCGACCACGTGACTGGTTTCCCGAAGGGAATGCACGCAGTGAGAAGCAGAGCAACTCTCATGGTCGGCGCCGTTGGCGTCGGCCTGCTCGCGACGATGTTCACCCCAGGAGCGGCTCAGGCCGACCCCGTCAACCCGACCGGTCCCCGGCTGCTCGCTGGAGTCGGTTCGGAAACTCTCGACCCAGTCATGAACGGTCTCGCCGACGTGGTCACCATCGGTGGCGTCAAGGTGATCGCCAGCTATGACGGTTTCCTCACCTCTGGGTTCACCTCCAAGTCGCCGGCACCAGCCACAGCGAGTTCTGGGTGCGTCTACGCCGGCTACGTGGCCGCCAACGGTCCGGGCATTCGGGCCACTGGCTCAGGTGCTGGCCGGTCCCGGTTCATCGAGTCCCTCACCCCTGGGAACGCCTACGAGGGTTGCTTGGACTTTGCTCGCGCCTCGGGCATCAACCTGGCAGCGGCTACGCCGCAGCTCACGTACGTTCCGTTCGGCATCGGCGCCCAGACCTACGCCGTCCGCTCGGACAGCACCATCAACCGCCAGCTCACCGTCGAGACGCTAAAGACGATCTACCAGTGCACGGCTGCTCCAGGCACGGGCACGACGGGGAACTTCACCCCGCTGCTCCCGCAGAGTGGCTCAGGCACCCGCAGCTCCTGGCTCAGCTTCCTCGGCCTGTCTGAAGCAACCAAGGGCGCGTGCGTGCGGGACACGTGGAACAACCCATCCGGTACGGCGACCGACCCGATCATCGAGCACAACGGCAAGGTGCTGCTCAACAAGACCGAGATCGTGCCGTTCGACGCCGCTCAATACGCCGCTCAGTCCATCGGCATCATCACCGATGCGCGCGGCAAGGCGGTCCTTGGTGGTTCCGGCAGCACCGCGAGCGGCACCATGCTCCCTGCCATCGATGGAAGCAGCGCCTACACGCTTCCGGGTGGGGCTACGGTCGCCCAGTCGGCGGTGGTGTCCTACGCCGTCCGTTCGGACAGCACCATCAACCGGCAGCTCACCACAGCAACGCTGAAGAGCATCTACCAATGCTCGGCAGCCGCTGGCACTGGCACGACGGGCAACTTCACGCCGCTGCTCCCCGCGGCGGGCAGCCCCGTCCGGTCTCAGTGGCTGGCCCAGCTGGGCCTCGCCGAGGCGGACCTCGGTGCGTGTGTCCGGGCGACGTGGAACAACCCGTCCGGCACGGCGACGGATCCGATTGCCGACAACAACGGCAAGGTCCTGCTTAGCAAGACCGAGCTCGTGCCGTTCAGTGGAGCCGAGTACGCCAAGCAGACCATCGGCTTGGTCACCGACAACCGCGGCAAGGCGGTCTTCGGCGGACAGGACGGCAACCCGGTCCTGTCGGCGAACAGGACGGCGCTCGGCGCCCGCAAGTTCTACAACGTCATCCCCACCAGTCGGGTGGGAAACGCGGCGTACCCCGAGCTCAACCAGGTGTTCGTCGGTGGTTCGTCCCTGATCTGCCAGGCCACCGCGACCATCCAGAAGTTCGGTCTTGACCTGGCTGCTGACTGTGGCTCGACCACCTCGGTAACGGCATGACCGTGCGCACTTCGACCCTCACCATTCATTCTTCGAACAGGAGCTTTCGCATGAAGCACATCTCCTTCCGTCGCGTCGCCTCTGGCGTCGCTGTAGTCGCGCTCGCCGCGGCCACGATGGCGGTCAGCGGCGGGGCTGCCCAAGCGGCTCCCGGCGACTTCAACGACCCCCTGCCCTCATCGTTCACCCCAGCTGCCGGGTCCAACCTGGTGTCGCCCACGGTCACCGCGAGCCAGGGTTGCCCGACGGGCTCGGCTACCGTCGTCGGTCTCATCTACGGTGGCACCCTGCCGGTCGACGGCCAGCTGATCAGCAACCCGTCCAACAACCCGCCAGCGACGTCGTTCTCCTACCAGACGTCGCTCAGCTTCCAGGACGCCTTCTCCGATGCCGGCATCTCCACGATTCCGGCCGGGGTGTACTCCCTGAAGACCCAGTGCCAGGACATCGGCGGCAACAACGTCCGCGTCTACAGCGCGTTCGTGAACTTCGCCTCTGCGACGGCCTACAACACCAGCCAGGTGGCCACCACGACCACCCTCACGGTGACCCCGCCGAGCAGCGCCACACTTGCCGTCACGCTCAATGCGGCTGTCGCCCCCGCTTCGGCGGGCTCGGTCCAGTTCTTCGACGGGGCGACGTCGCTGGGTACGGACAACGCGGCGCCGTTTACCGCCACCACCGCTTCCAACACGGAGGGGGCCACTAAGAACTACTCGGCGGTCTTCACCTCGAGCGATGCGGCGACCCTCGGTTCGACGGGCTCCGTTACCTACACGATCCCGGGCTTCACCGGGGTCCAGGCGACATACAACCTGACCACGTCAGTGGCGGGTGGGGCTCTCACCCTCACGATAGCGAATCCCAACGTCGCACTCGGCGCACTGGTCTATGACTCGGCGACCGGAAAACTGGTGTCTTCGGGCGGTTCGCTCAACGCCGCGACACTCATCGACCTACGGGCGGCGAACCCCGGGTGGAACGTGTCGGGTCAGACGAGCAACTTCGCTGGTGGGGGCGACGTCATCAACGGCGCCAACCTCGGGTGGATCCCCTCGGTCATCAGCGTGGAGGACGGGATGACCGTCGTCGCAGGAGCCAGCGTTGCTGGCGCTGGGGGCGTTGCGCCAGGTGATCCGTCGGTGGCGGGTCTGAAGACCTCGCGCACGTTGGCCTCGGCAGCAGCCGGGTTCGGCCGGGGCACGGCACAACTCGGGGGAACGGTGCAGCTCAGCGCCCCGACGTCGACGTCTGCTGCGTCGTACAGCGCCACCCTCACCCTGACCGCCATCTGACCTCGGTCGACGACGCTTTAGGTGGAGTGCACCACCCGTGGGGGGTGGCCCGGCCTTGGCTGGGTCACCCCTCACGGTTGCTTGTCCCAGAACAGTCGACGAAGCACCGGATTGGACGACCAGACATGACCGTGAACCAACGCACTGCTCACGATGCAACGAGTGCCCAGCACATGCCCAGGGCGCTGATGGCGATCGTGTTGGTGCTGGGGTTCGCCCTGCTGTCGAGCGGATCGGCTGCGGCGGCCACCTCGACCTCTGCCCGTGCTGGTGTGCCGGCTAAGTCTGGCCTCCATGCGGTCTATGCCGCGGACGAGACCGAACCATTGACCTTCGGAGTGGCGACGTCGGGACCTGAGGGGCCGGACGACCGTGCTGCCTTCGGCTACCTGCTCGAACCTGGCGCGGTGATCCGCGACCAAGTTGCCGTCGTCAACCTGGGCGTGGCACCGCTGACTGTTTCGTTGTACGCCAAGGACGCCATCAACACCGACGCCGGGGCGTTCGACGTGCTGACCGCTGAGAAACCATCCGTAGACGTGGGCACGTGGATCGAGTTGGCCAAGAAATCAGTCACCGTGGCGCCAGGTTCACGAAAGATTGTGAAGTTCACTGTCCGGGTTCCTGAGGACGCCACCCCGGGCGACCACGTGGGCGGGATCGTGGCTTCCCTGCCGGTCACTTCGACGGATGCGGATAGCAACCAGGTGGCCATTGACCGCCGTGTCGGGTCCCGGGTGTATCTCCGGGTCACCGGAGACCTCGCCCCGGCCCTCGAGATCGCGGATGTCCGTGCCGTGTATGACGGACCCTCGAACCCCCTGGCAGCTGGTTCGACCCTGATCACCTACACCCTGACCAACACCGGCAATGTCCGGCTGGGGGCGCGTCAAGAACTCACCGTGCGTCCGCTTGTCGGCGGACCTTCTTTCACCGCGAAGCCGAGTGGGATCGTCGAGGTCCTCCCGGGCAACTCCTTCGAGGTGACCCAGAGCGTTCCGGGAGTCAGGCCGCTCGGTCTCATGCGGGTCACAGTTGACATCCAGCCCATCCCGCGGCCAGGCGACGCCTTGGGCGTCCTCGCCCCTGTCGCCGGTGAGGACACATTCTGGGCTATCTCGTCGACGGCCCTCCTCCTCTTGGTTCTTCTGCTGTTTGCAGGAGTTGGTTGGATGATCCGGCGCCGACAGCTAGGCGGAGCGCCGTCGGTGGGGGAATTGGAAGCGCTTCCGCTGGCTGCTCAATCCGTTCCCCAGTGACTGCTCGACCGGGAAGTCTCACTCTCGGTGACCGGCGAGGAAGCCAGCGCGAGGTCCTGGTCCAGTGGCCGTCTGGCGTTCACCTTCAGTCATGCAGCGCGTTCCCCACGCCCCTAACAATCCTTGTGGCTGCCCGTTTGGGCGGCTGTCCCGGGTCGAACGTCGACGAGAAGGGCTCTTGCCTTGAAGCGCACAAACGGAGTGGTGGCCGCTGGAGCGGTCAGTCTGCTGGCTTTGGGTTCAGTGGCCCTGTTGATAGGCCCCGCCGCCAAGGCAGCTCCCGGTGATCTGCCCATGGCGGTCACTCCCGCAGCAGGGAGCAACCAGGTGTCGCCCACCTTCGGCCTCAGTGACGGGTGCCCTGTCGGTTCGACGTCGTATGCCGGGCTGATCTTCGGCGGCGCCTTCCCGTCCGATGGCCAGCTGATTTCCAACCCCGGCAACATCGGCCTCGGAACCGCGCCGTTCAGTTTCCCTGCCTCGATCTCCTTCCAGGACGCGGCTGCGGACGCCGGCTTCTCCACACTCGGTGGGACGTACACCCTCCGCGCCATCTGCCAGGACGACTTCGGCAGCGTCCTGCGCGGCTTCGCCGCGGACGTGAACTTCACCTCGGCAACGACGTTTGTCGCGGTGGTCGCGCCGACGCCGACACCGACGCCCACGCCGACGGTGACTGCGACGCCCACCCCGACGCCCACGCCGACGGTGACTGCGACGCCCACCCCGACGCCCACGCCGACGGTGACTGCGACGCCCACGCCGACGCCCACGCCGACGGTGACTGCGACGCCCACGCCGA
>JANPBY010000176.1:0-3058 GCA_031430645.1 Actinomycetes bacterium | reverse complement strand
GACGACGAGCTCGACGCCCGGATGCTCCGCCGGTGGCTGCGCGAGCAGAACATCGTGAACACCGCACGAGTCGCCGTCCTCCCTCTACGCGGCACAGTCGGACACTTCGACGTCATCGACGAAGCCAACCGAGCACACTGGGCCGCCGAGCTCAAGGCACTCGACGCCGGGGTCGTCATCCTCGACTGCCTGCGCCCCGTCCTCGACGCCCTCGGACTCAACGAAAACGGTGAGGCAGGGATCTTCCTCACCGCGTTCGACGCCCTGCTCGCCGAGTCCGGTGCAGGCGAAGCCGTCGTCACCCACCACATGGGCCACAGCGGGGAACGATCCCGCGGCGACACAAGGATCAGGGACTGGCCCGACGTCGAGTGGAAGCTCGTCCGCGAAGCCGACGACCAGGGCGACCAGAACGCGAACGCCCGGCGCTACTTCAGCGCCTACGGGCGAGACGTCGACGTGCCCGAGTCGCTACTCACCTACGACCAGACCTCGCGCCGGCTGCTCATCGCCGGAGGCAGCCGCAAAGACACCGCCGCCGATGGAGTCGTGCCCGACCTCCTCGACTACCTCACGAGCAACCCCGGCGCCTCACAACGGCAGATAGAGACCGCGCTCGGCGACCACACCAGGGCGATGGTGCGCGCCGCCATAGGCAAAGCCGTCGACCGGGGTCTCGTCACCAGGGAACCCGGTCCGAAGAACGCCATCCGGCACCGAATATCCCCTAGTGCGCCGAGTGCGCCGGAAGTGCGCCAGCGAACAGTGAGTGAGTGCGCCAGTGCGCCTATAGGGCGCGCTGCACACACTCACCCCGCTGAAGGTGAGTTCGCCGCGGCGCACTCACTCCTCCAACAGGAGCTCGGCGCTGTCGAGATCGAGGGCGCCCGATGACCACCCCCGCCACCCTCACCCGACCCCTGCCCTACGGGCTCGCCGCCGTACTCATCCTCAAGCGCCCGGCCTGCCCGGAGTGTGGCGAGCTGCTTGGGGGCATGCTTCACGAGCGAGCCTGCGGGGTCACACCATGAGCGCCCTCCATCACGCGCCGTGGTGCGCCCAGCTCGGCCAACCCACGATCGTCACAACGGCCAGCCTCCTGATCGTCGGGCTGAGGATCAGCAGGTGCGCGGCGTGCGGTGCCGTCGCAGTCAGCCGCAAGGGCAAGCCGTGATCGACACGTCATGGCAGGACAAGGCCGCCTGCCGAGGAACCAACGCCGAGTTCGTCACCGAGGCCAACCGAGGCACAGCCGACGCCGAGGCGCTGGCATGGCGGTACTGCAGCCGCTGCCCCGCCGTCATCGTGGCCGCCTGCTCGGCCTACGCCGACGGGCTCACGCCCAAGGCCGTCGGCGTCTGGGCCGGTCAGATGAGATCCAAGCGAGGCGTCGTCGACCTGCTGCCCGTCGGGCGTGCGTCGTGACTGTCGAGTTTTCGGTACCGCTCAAACGCCTGACCCCGAGAGTCAGGCAATTCTGCGCTGACCGCTCACCTATCCGGACAAGGAGACCCGCCGATGGGCAAGGGCAAGTCCACCACGCAACGCGGCTACGGCTGGCGCTGGCAACAACTCCGGCTCGAAGCTTTCGCCCTCTACGGCACGACGTGCCATATCTGCGGCGTCGAGGGTGCCAACACTCTCGACCACCTCGATCCGATCGCGGTGCACGGCACCAGGCTCCCGGACATCGACCGGGTGAGACCAGCCTGCCGGGCATGCAACTCAAGGAAAGGGGCGCGGATCTCCGGCCCACCGAAACGCAAACCGCCCAACGTGCTGAACACGAGCCGGCAGTGGTTCTGATGTCGCCGACTTTTTCAGCGTCACCTAAGCGCCTGACCCCCCTCTGGCCGTCGTCTCTCCCCCCGAGCTACCCCGTAACGTCAGAGAGGCCCGTCCGATGACTGATGACCCCCGCCCCGTCGTGGTCGCCCACCTGATTGACGCGATGGTCAACGCCGCATCCTCAGCGGGCGCCGCTGCGGCGTGGGCTGACCGTTCCGCCTGGTCGACCCGGGCAGAGTGCGATGCGGCGGTGGCCGAGGTCCGTGCCGCCCTCGACGTGTGGCGGGCGTCGGTCGATTGGGTGGCTGACGCCGAGCTAGATCGCTGGGCGGTCGCCGTCAGCGACGCGGCTTCCTCGCCGGTGCCGGGGTCGCCCCGTGGGTGCCCGGTGGATAGCGGCCAGGGAGGTCCAGCGGGTATCCTGAGTGTGTCGCTAGCGGCCCCGTCCATCACTGGACGCATCCGCTGGCCGCGCAGCCTGGCAGCCGTCTCGGCCCCTAGGCGAAGAGCACCACCGAAGCACGCGTGAAGTCCTCCGCCTGCCACCCCTTCGCCATTCCAGGAGTTCAACCATGACACTTGCCCAGTTACTTGAACGTGAACAGAACGCCCGAGCCGCAACGATCGGCAGATTCAACTCAGCCGGCACCCGGCTCGCGCAGCTGAAGGCCCGCCAGGACTCGGGCGCGGCATTGACCGATGCCGAGGCCCGTGAGGTCGGCGAGCTGCAAGCGCAACGCGCCGACCTCGACCGTCAGACCCTCGCCCACGAGCGAGCCCTCGGGCGCTTAGAGGCCGAGATCGAGCACGACAACGACCTCGACCGGCACGCCCGCCAGTCCACCCCCACCGACGTCAAGCGATCCATGGAAGGCCGCCCCGTGACCACCTCATCTATCCGAGTCGGTGCGGAACCGCGCACCTACGCCGCCCACTCAGACCCCGAGGGCAAGAACTTCCTCGCCGACGTGTCCCGGTCGTTCATCTTCAACGATCCCAGTTCCGGTGAACGCCTCCAACGGCACGCCGCCGAAGAGCGCGTGCACCGCGCGGCCTACCTCGAACGTGCCGTCGGAACCGGCGCCTATGCCGGGCTGACTGTCCCTCAGTACCTGACCGACCTCTACGCCCCCGCTGTGGCTGCGCTTCGCCCGTTCGCCGACGCGTGCACCACTAAGCACCGGCTCCCTGATGACGGGAAGACGATCAAAATCTCGAAGATCACCACGGAGTCGTCGGAGGCTCTGCAGGACACAGAAAACGAAGCTGT
>JANPBY010000175.1:0-43807 GCA_031430645.1 Actinomycetes bacterium | reverse complement strand
CAGGCCTGGCTCGACGAGCCGCAGTGGGTCAAGCGGTTCACCGAGCACGGTGCCCCCGGTGCCTATTTCTCGGTGGAGACCGAAGGAGTGGTTGCCGCGGGTGATTCCATCTTGGTCCTCGACAGTCCCGAGCACGGGGTGACCATCGGTGAGGTCTTCGACGGGCGTCGTGGTGATGTCGCCCGACTCCGGCTACTCCTCGACGAAGGCGTCGACCTCGACCCAAAGCTGAGTGCTGAATTGGAGAAGACCGTACGGCTCGCGGGGGCCTAGGTCCGGGGCTCAGCCCTTCTCCTCCACGGTCATCGTGACGGTGCCGATCAGCGTCAGAATGATGATTTCGTAGGTGTCGTTGCTCAAGCCGTACTGCGCCTGCGCGCCGATCACGGCCTCCCCGTCGAGGGTGTAGCCGTCGGCCTCGATCTTGTCGGCCAGAGACTTTGCGGCTGCCGCTGCATCGCCGTCGATCTTGAAGGTCACGATCTGAATCGTGTTTCCGTTCTTGTCGCTGCTCGTCGAACTGATGACCTGCCCACCGTCGGGCGTCGGCAGATCCGGCCAGTCCGCCGGGAGGTTCGCGTCCTCCCCGATGGTGACCGATGTGCCGTCCTGAGAGGCCGTGATCGTGCCGTCATTGACATCGACGTCGGCGTCCTGCCCGGTTTGGTTCTTGATCTGTTCCTCGACGGCGGCGCTCGTCCCGCCGCCGCAGGCGGTCAGGCTTCCCCCGGTCGCGACCAGGAGGGCGGCACCAGCAATGAGACTCAGGCGGCGGACGGACACACTAACCCCTCGCGTCGGCCCCCGCAGTGCCGGAGCCTACGCCCGTAGGGTGACCTCGTGGCAAGGGTTTGTGCGCGTCTCACCCGGCAGTTGCTGGTGGCCGTCTAGTGGCGGGAGCCCCGCCCGAAGGCGATCCCGGTCCCAGCGATGGGGCACTTCCGAAGACTGCCGTTGCGACCCTGGGCCAGAGCCCATTCGGGATTTATGTGCATGTTCCCTACTGCACAACCCGTTGCGGCTACTGCGACTTCAACACCTACACCGCCGCCGAGTTGGGTGGTGGTGCGTCCCAGCAGACGTACGTCTCCCAGGCGATCGAAGAGATCCGGTTCGCGAGGCACGTGCTCGGTGATCGCGATTTGCCGGTGTCGACGTTGTTTGTCGGGGGAGGCACTCCGACTCTGCTCCCCTCGAGGGATCTCGCTCGAATCCTGGAGGCCGTACGCCAGGAGTTCGGCATGGTTGATGGCGGCGAGGTGACCACCGAGGCGAACCCCGACTCCGTCACCCCGCAGTCACTGGCCGAGCTCCGTGCGTCCGGCTTCACCCGGATGTCCTTCGGCATGCAGTCAGCGGTTCCGCACGTCTTGGCGACCCTCGACCGCACGCACACTCCTGGCCGGGCGGTGGCTGCTGTAGCGGAAGCCAAGGCCGCCAGATTTGAGCACGTGAACCTGGATCTGATCTATGGGACGCCGGGGGAGTCCCTCGAGGACTGGTCGGAGAGTCTCGACGTCGCGCTTGCCGCAGGACCGGATCACGTGTCGGCGTACGCGCTCATTGTCGAGGACGGCACCCGGTTGGCAACGCAGATCCGTCGCGGTGCGTTGGCAGCCCCGGACGACGACGACCTTGCCGACAAGTACCTCCTGGCCGACGAGCGCCTCAGCTCGGCCGGCCTTGAGTGGTACGAGGTGTCGAACTGGGCCACCGACGAAACAGCCGAGTGCCGGCACAACCGGCTCTATTGGACCGGGGCTGACTGGTGGGGGGTCGGCCCGGGCGCTCACTCCCACGTGGGTGGCACCCGCTGGTGGAACGTGCGTCACCCCTCGGCCTACGCCGAGCGGTTGGCTGGCGGTGTCAGCCCGGCCCAGGCCTGGGAGGTACTCGATGCGGCGACCCGCCGGGTGGAGCGCGTCATGCTGGAGGTGCGGCTGCGATCCGGGCTGTCGTTGGACCTGCTCGACGTCGAAGGACGTACGGCTGCTGAGGACGCGGTGGCCCAGGGACTGCTCGAATACCCAGACGCACGGCTTGGGCGCGCGGTGCTCACCCGGCGCGGGCGGTTGCTCGCGGACAGGGTGGTGCGCTCGCTGATCTGAGCGGGTGCGGCCGGGGGGTCGCCGTGCTCACTCCAGGAATCGTTCGGGCGGGACTATGTAGGTGTGGCCCGTGGGGCTCGTCCAGGTGACGGATCCGTCGGCGTTGATCACGTAGGCCCACCCACGCATGGTCTTGTCGTCGTGATGCCGTTTCGAAAGAGGGCGAAGATTGTCGGCGCTGGTGTCGCCACCGGCGGACCAGGCGACGGCGTGGTCGATCTGGTTGGCGTGCGCGGGAAGCGAGCAGCCCGGGAAGATGCATCGCGGGTGTCGCGCCAGCACGTAGTCGCTGAGGGCGCGGGGCGGGGTGTAGGTCGTCCGGCCATAGTCGAGCAAGTGGCCGCTGATCGGGTCGGTGACCAGGCGCCGCCAGGTGGCGTCCTCGGCGAGACGGCGCGCCACGTCGGCCGGGATCGGCCCGTGACCGACCAGCTCGGCGGGGTTGTCGGCGAGGCCCAGCAGCGTGGGGAGGTCGACGACCACGCCGACCGACACCGCACGACCGTGGGCCGTGGGCAGCTCGGGGTCGGCCAGGGCGGCGGTCATGATGCTGGTGAAGGCATCGGCGCGGCGGGCGTCGAGCCGCAACCCGGCCGCCTTGCCGTCTTTGTCGTTGCGGGCGCGCACGTCCAGCGCGAGCCACGCGGCCTGAGCATCGGCCGCTGGCAGCACGAGGTTCAGCGCGGCCATCCCATCGGGTAGGTCGTAGCGTGTGACGCAGCGCTTGGCTGTTGCCTCCCGGTGGCGCTCGCTGAACCGCTGCGGGTGCGCCCAGGCCACGGCGCGCGCCAGGGACCGCTTGAACTCGGCAACGGTCTGAGTGGTGGCACGTGGGAACACACGCGCCTCCACTCGGCCGCATTGGGCGTAGGTCAGGCCTTCCGTCGCCTCGGCAACTGCGGCGGCGTGGGCCAGGCTGACCTGTCCCGCTTCGAGCGATGCCTGGGTCAGCGGCAACCGGGTGGTCACGGCTTTCGCCGTCGCTACCTTGCGGTCTGCCGTGCCCGGAGACAGGCGCAGGGCCGCCCCGACCTCCGAGGCGTCCGCCGACGGGTCAGCGGCGAGCAGGCCCAGCGGGTCCCAGCCCGGGGTCGAGGCGAGCTCCGCGGCCTCTGCGGTGGCCGCGTCGGCCACCGCGGAGATCGCCCTCAGCTTCGCCGCCTCGATCCAGCTGGCGTGGGCGTCCAACAGTTTCAGATACTGCACGCGCTCGTAGTCGCCGAAGCCGGCGATCTCGTGGTCCTCGAAGGCCATGAGCACGGTCAACGTCTCGATCGACGGACCCCACGAGTCGATCCGCTCGAACAGGACACGGCGGGGGAGTACGCCGTCGGAGTCCACAGTCGAGTCCTCCGCGGCAAGTAGCCCCAACCAGGGCGAGGCCCCCACCGAAATCGGCTCCACGAACCGCAGCTGATCGAACATGCGTATGACGCTACAGTCCGGCACCGACATTTCACCAGACCAGGCAATCCCCTGTGGATAGCGGATGTGGCGCAGGGACGACGCCGACCCGGCTTAGCTAGTTCCTCAGCGGTCGCCCGTCAGAATCCTGGGTGTAGCCGTTGGTGCCGACGAGGTAGAGGATCCCTTCGACGAATCCCCAGATCGCACCGAGCCCGCAGGTGAGGACGGTGACGATGATCTGGATGACGCCGATCTTGGTGAACCCGAGATAGAAGCGCTGGATCCCGAGTCCGCCGAGGAAGATGCCGAGCAGCCCGGCGACCACCTTGGACTTCGCCTGCGGGTCGTACACCTGGCCGGGGTAGGGAGCGGGGTAGCCCGGAGGCGGCGCGGCGGGGTACCCGTACCCGGGAGGCGGCGTGACGTAGCCGGGAGGCGGTGGGGCATAGCCCTCCGGGGGCATCGGGGGTGGCGCCGGCGCGCCCGGGGGGATCGGCGGCGGGACCTCGGACGGGGGCATCGGTGCGGACGGGTCGCTCATCCCCCCAGCATGCCTGGTCCGGCGCGTCTACGGTGTCCATCGACGCGCCAATCAAGGGCAAGAGACACAAGGAGAATCTGATGGTGGCGACCACGACCGGTACAGCGGACGCAGCAATTCCCCCGAGGGCCACGTCCGTGGGGCAGATGTTCCTCGACCGAGTGGCCCAATCAGGGTCGGGTGAGGCTTTCCGCGAGCCGACCGCCGGCGACGGCTGGCGATCCTGGACCTGGACTGAGACCGATGTGTGGGTCCGGTCCCTGGCCGCCGGCCTGCTTGCGCTCGGTATCCAGCCTCAGGACCGCGTGGCGATCGCTTCGAGCACTCGGCTGGAGTGGATTCATGCCGACCTCGCGATCATGCTTGCCGGTGCTGCCACAACCACGGTCTACCCGAGCACTCAGGCTGAGGATGTCGCCTTCATCCTCAGCGACTCGGGGTCGCGCGTCGTCATCGCCGAGGACGAGACGCAGTTGTCCAAGTTGCTCGAGGTCCGCGATCAGATCCCTCTGGTCGAGAAGGTCGTGCTCATTGACGGCGTCTCAGAGGGTGACTGGGTCATGGACCTCGACGAGCTCTCCCGGCTCGGTGATGAGTTTGCTACCACTCACAAGGGTGCCGTAGACGCTGTCGTCGCAGCCGTGGGTCCGGACGACCTCGCGACGCTGATCTACACCTCTGGGACGACGGGCCGCCCTAAGGGGGTCGAGCTCACGCACGGCAACTGGACCTACGAAGGCGCGTGCATCCAGGCGCTGGAGATCCTGCGCCCCGACCACGTGCACTTCCTGTGGCTCCCGCTGTCGCACTCCTTTGGCAAGGTGCTGCTCTCCGCACAACTCCAGGTGGGGTTGGTGACCGTGGTTGACGGCCGGGTCGATCGCATCATCGAGAACCTGGCGATCATCAAGCCGACGATCATGGCCGCTCCGCCGCGCATCTTCGAGAAGATTTATGCCCGCGTCGTGTCCACCACCGAGGCCGAGGGCGGGCTGAAGGCGAAGATCTTTGCGTGGGCGTTCAGCGTGGGCCTCAAGGCCGTACGGCTGGAAGCGGACGGCAAGCCCGTCCCGGCTCTGCTCGCGGCGCAGCGCAAGGTCGCCGACACGCTGGTCTTCACCAAGATCCGCGCCCGGATGGGTGGCCGGATCGAGTACTTCGTATCCGGCAGCGCGGCCTTGTCTCGGGAGATCGCTGAGTGGTTCAACGCTGCGGGCTTGCTCATCTTGGAGGGGTATGGCCTGACGGAGACCTCGGCTGGTACCTGCGTCAACCGCCCCGGGAACTACCGGATCGGAACGGTGGGGGAGCCCCTGCCAGGGACCGTGATTCGGATCGCCGACGACGGCGAGGTCATGGTCAAGGGACCCGGCGTCATGCGCGGCTACAAGGACCTTCCGGCGCAGACCGCCGAGGTCTTCCCGGGCGATGGCTGGTTCGCCACCGGAGACATCGGTGAGATCGATGAGCGCGGCCGGATATGTATCACTGACCGGAAGAAAGATCTGGTCAAGACCAGTGGTGGCAAGTACATCGCCCCGTCCGCGATCGAGTCGACGTTCAAGTCGATCTCGCCCCTGGTGAGCCAGATGGTCGTCTATGCCGAGGGTCGCAACTACGCCACCGCCCTCGTGACTGTTGATGTTGACTCGCTCAAGACCTGGGCTGATGGCAAGGGTTTGGCGACGTCGGACCTCGTCGCCTTGACGATGGGTCCCGAGGTTCGTGTCGAGCTCGAAGCCGCAGTCGCTGTGCTGAACGGTCGGCTGAACCGGTGGGAGACCATCAAGGATTTCCGCGTGCTTCCGCACGACCTCTCCGTCGAGGAGGGCGAGCTGACCCCGAGCATGAAGGTCAAGCGCAACGTGGTCTTCGAACGCTACTCCGCCGAGCTCACCTCGATGTATCCTTGAGCATCGCCGAGGTCAGCTCGTCGCCGAACCGGATCACGTGGTCGATGAAGGCGTCGACGTCGCTCAGGGCTGTGCGCGCGTTGATGAAGCAGGGGCGGAGGACGAACTGTCCATCGACCACGGTCGAGCTGACCACTACCGGAGTTTCGCGCACGAGGCGACGCAGGATCTCGCGGTTTATGGCATCCCAGTCTTGAAGTGACTCATCGCGGTAGCGGAATCCGCAGATGGAAAGCACTGGCTCAGCCAGCACCTCGAGCCTCGGGTGCGCGTGCGCCCGGTCCGCGACATGTCGGGCGAAATCGTTGTCGGTGATGATGCGGCGGCGCAGTCCCTCCACCCCGAGCTCCCGAAGAATCGCCCAGACCATGACGCCACGCGGGGGTGCTGACAGTTCGACTCCGAAGTCGAAGTACGGAATCCCCATCGAGTCCAGGGATACCTGGACCTCGTCATCGGTGAAGGAGCCCTCGAGGTAGTCGGCCGGCTCCTGGGTGAAGGCGCGGTGCAGGATGGCGCGATCGCGCACGAAGGTCGCGGCGACCCCCACGGGTGCGCCGAGCCATTTGTGCGGGTCAGCGATCGCTGAGTCAGCGAGGTCAAGGCCGTCGTAGAGCTCAGAGACTCGATCGTCGAGGATGCCCGGCAGGCCGTACGCCCCGTCGACGTGGAACCAGGCACCGAACTCCCTCGCGAGCTCTCCGGCTCCGCGGATCGGGTCGATGGCTCCGGTGTTCGTCGTGCCCGCAGCTGCGATCACAGCCACCGGGAGCACCCCGGCCGCACGGTCCTCCCGCAAGGCGGCCTCTAGCGCTCGGAGATCCATCCGCAGCAAGGGATCGGTGGGGATGGAGCGGATGCTCGAGCGGCCCATGCCCAGCACCGCGGCGGAGCGATGGATGGTGTGGTGGGCCTGCGTGGAGGTGTAGAGGGCCAGCTGACGGCCGTCGAGGCCCGCGGCCGCCGGGTCGAGCCCGGCCTGCTCGAGTGCCCACTGACGAGCCGCGCCCAGAGCGACGAGGTTCGCTGTCGACCCACCGCTGGAGTAGACGCCCAGCATGTGGTCGCCGAGGCCGCAGACCTGCGCGAGCCACTCCAGCGACAACTCCTCGAGGCGGTTGAAGGCGGTGAGCGTTTGCCTTTGAGGGGCGGCGATCATCCCGGCAGCGGCTACGGCCGTCGGAACCGTTGTAGGTCCGGTCGTGATGAAGGCCCACGAAGCAGCGGAGGTGAGGCGGGTGCCGTTGGGCAGGATCTCCTCGACGAACTCTTGGATCGTCGCGTCCGCACCGACGCCGCGCTGCGGGACCGGCCCACGCAGGTTGTCCTGCCAGCCGGCCCCGTTGCTCAGCGCATCGGGTTGGTCCGAAGCGAGCCAGTCATCGAGGGCGAACCCCACGTGCGCGAAGTACTTGGCGAAGTCCCCTGTGGCCGGGTCGAAGGTCTGCACCCGCTCAGTGTGACGCTTTGTACGCGACACGCCGCGTGTCGCGTACAAAACGTCACACTCAGCGGGGTGGGAGGTGGCGTAGACGTACGGACAGGCACGTGACGCAGCCTTCGAGCTTCTCGAACTCCGACACCTCGACGGGGACCGGGGTGTAGCCCATCGACGCGAGGAGGTCGGCGGTGCGGGGGGCGCCGGCGGAGATGAGGAGGCGGTTCTCGCCGAGCAGGACGACATGCGAGCCGCTCTCCTCGGGGACCGCGAGGAAGGACGCGAATGCATCCCGGTCATCGACCAAGGGGGGGTAGCCGATGACCGTTCCATCAGGCAGGGCGGTGACCGCTGACTTCAGGTGGAGCACCTTCGTCGTGGGCACGGCTACCACCGTGTAGCCGTGTGGTTCCACCAGGGCAGCGAGTTGTCGAACTCCCTCCGCGTTCGTGCGTTCGGTGAGCCCGACGTACGCCGTCCGGCCGACTTTGAGTACGTCGCCGCCGTCGATCGTTCCTGGATCCTCGATCCGGCCGAGGGCATAGCCGAGGTCTTCAAGGACGGGGGCTACCGCCTCGGGTTCGGGGCGGCGGCTGGGCGCGCCCGACCGGCACAGCACCGCCAGGCCACCGAAGACGACGACCGGGTCCTCGATGAACACCGCATCGGGGCAGTCATCGGCCGGTGGCACCTCAGTGGTGCTCCATCCCGCGTTGTGCAAGGCGGCGACGTACGCCTCCCACTGGACCATGGCCAGCGCTGAATCGACGGGCTCGCGCTCGATGTGGGTGAGCAGCCCTTCGGTCAGGAGCGGCCCCGGTCGCCGGACCAGCGCAGTGCGGGTTTCGGGTCTGTCGGTGGATTGGCGCATGTGTTAGTCCTACCGCACTCGCGCGACCCACTGCTCACGAGTCAGGGAATGAACGACGGCGTGGAAGCTGACCCCTTCGTCGACGAGGTCGGCTTCGTGGTCGACGGTCATGCCGAGGCGACGCATGACGGCGATGCTGCGCAGGTTGGGCAGGTCGGTGACGGAGATGACGCGGGGCGCGTCGCGCTCGTTGAAGGCGATCCGCAGCCACGCCTCGGCGGCCTCGGTCGCATAGCCGTGGCCCCAATGCTCGTGGGCGAGGCGCCACCCGACCTCGAGATCATCGGGATACCAGTCCAGGACGTGCACCCCGCACATGCCGACGAAGGCACGGTCCTCGCGGCGCTCCACGGCCAGCAGGCCGATGCCGTCGCTCGCGTGCAGGTCGTTGGCGTAGGCGGCGATGTCGTCGGACTCCGCCCGGGTCAGGGCGCCGCCGAGATACTCGACGACGACGGGATCGGCATTCAGGGCCGCATAGGGTGCAAGGTCCGCTTCTACGAAGGTGCGCAGGTTCAGGCGCTCGGTGGTGGCCACGACCGTCCCGTCCCACCAAGTCACCCTCCAGAGGGTAGGGCTGGAGAACGCCTCGGCGGCTTCGGCGTCGTAGACTTGGCACTCGATCTGCGGGAGTGCCAGCGTGGTCCTTCGGCCGTACGTCTGCTCGACGTTGGAGGTGTGCATGCTCGACGACCGCAAGCTCGCCGTCCTGCGCGCCATCGTCGAGGACTACGTCGCCACCGAGGAGCCGGTTGGCTCCAAGGCGCTGGTCGAGCGGCACGCTCTGGGTGTCTCGCCCGCGACGATCCGCAACGAGATGGCGGCCCTGGAAGAGGAAGGGTTCATCGCCCAGCCCCACACGAGCGCCGGCCGCATCCCCACCGACAAGGGTTACCGGTTGTTCGTCGACCGACTCTCGGGAGTGAAGCCACTCACGCCCGCCGAGCAGCGGGCGATCCACCGCTTCCTCGACGGGTCGGTCGACCTCGATGACGTCGTCGATCGGACCGTACGGCTGCTTGCCCAGCTGACCCGTCAGGTCGCCGTCGTCCAGTATCCCTCGCTCAGCCGCTCCAAGGTTCGCCACATCGAGCTGCTCGCGCTGACTCCCTCCCGCATCATGATCGTGCTGATCACGACCAATGGCCGAGTCGAGCAGCGCGTGGTCGACTGCCCAGGACCGGTGAGCGAGGTGCTCCTCGGAGATCTTCGTTCGCGGCTCAATGCGACGGTCACCGGCATCGGCTTGGCCGAGACTCCTGAGGCGCTGGCCGAGCTGAGTCTGGCCTTCGTGCCCGAGGACCGGCCCCCAGTCGCCGCCATCGTAACCACGCTGCTCGAGACCTTGGCCGAGCGACGCGATGAGCGAATCGCGTTGGGTGGCACCGCAAATCTGACGCGCTTCTCATCCGACTTCCCCGGCATGGTTGTGCCTGTGCTGGAAGCCCTGGAGGAGCAAGTGGTGTTGTTGCGCCTGCTCGGCGAGGCGTCGGACCCGACCGAGCTGACGGTGCGCATCGGTCGTGAGAACCAGGGCGAGGAGTTCGCTGCAGCCTCGGTCGTGTCGGTGGGCTACGGCGATGGCGACACAGCGGTGGCCAAGCTTGGCGTTCTGGGACCGACCCGCATGGACTACCCCGGCACGATGGGTGCGGTGCGCGCTGTTGCTCGCTACGTCGGCCGCATTCTTGCGGAGGCCTGAGCTCGGTGGCTGTCGACTACTACGCCGTGCTCGGCGTGAGCCGTACCTCCTCGCCTGAGGAGATCAAGCGCGCCTATCGCAAGCTCGCCCGCGAGTTGCACCCCGACGTCAACCCCGACGCAGCGACCCAGGAGCGGTTCAAAGAGGTCACCGCGGCCTATGAGGTGCTCTCCGACCCGGCCAAGAAGGAGGTCTTCGATCTCGGCGGTGACCCGTTCGGCAACGGGGGCAACGGGTTCGGGGCCGGAGCGAACTTCGGTTTCGGCGACATCATGGATGCGTTCTTCGGGGGCACGTCATCCCGGGGCCCTCGGCCGCGCCAACGTCGGGGACAGGATGCCCTCATCCGGATCGAGCTGGACCTCGCTGAGACCACCTTCGGCACGACCCGCGACCTCCAGGTCGACACGGCCATCGGCTGCCCGACCTGTCAGGGTGCCGGAACCTCGCCGGGCACCCTGCCGACGACCTGCGAGATCTGCAAGGGCCGAGGCGAGGTTCAACAAGTCCAGCGTTCGTTCCTCGGCCAGGTCATGACCTCGCGCCCGTGCCCGCAGTGCGCCGGCTTCGGGACCGTGATCGCCCACCCGTGCGTCGAGTGCGCGGGCGATGGCCGGATCCGTACGCGCCGGTCGCTGACCGTGAAAATCCCGGCCGGCGTCGACACCGGCACGCGGATCCAGCTGACCGGCGAGGGCGAGGTGGGTTCGGGCAACGGGCCGGCCGGTGACCTCTATATCGAGGTGACCGAGCGCCCGCACGCGATGTTCCAGCGGCATGGTGATGACTTGCATTGCACGGTGACGCTGCCCATGACGGCGGCTGCTCTCGGCACGACGGTCACACTCGAAACCCTCGATGGCCCCGAGGGCATCGACGTACACCCGGGCACCCAGTCTGGCCAGGTGATCCCGCTCTACGGCAAGGGAGTGACGCATCTGCGGGCCGGCGGGCGAGGTGACCTGCTGGTGCACGTCGACGTCGAGACCCCCACCAAGCTCGACGAACGCCAGGAGCAGCTCCTCATGGAGCTAGCCAAGGCGCGCGACGAGGAACGCCCGGTTGGGCAGTTCGCCCCCGGTCAGCAGGGGCTGTTCTCGCGCCTCCGCGACGCCTTCAACGGTCGCTGACCCGCCGCCACCGCTGGAGATGATCAAGGAATCCTGCACCGATCCGAGGGCCTTGATCGGTGCACGATTCCTTGATCATCAAGGGCTGCGGGTTGGGAGATGAGCGAACCGGTCTTCTTCCTCGACGGCGCCGCGCTCGCGGCGGGGGAACGGCTCGGGCTCGATGGGCCGGAGGGGCGGCACGCGGCAGACGTACGTCGTCTGCGGGTCGGCGAGGTGCTCGTGGTCACCGACGGTGCCGGCCACGCGGCGAGGGCCGAGGTGGTCGAGGTGTCTCGTGCGTCGCTGGTGCTCGGGGTGCTCGACCGATGGTCGGAGCCTGACCCTCAACCGCGGCTTGTCGTGGTCCAGGCACTGGCGAAGGGGGACCGCGGGGAGACGGCGGTCGAGACACTGACGGAGGTCGGCGTCGACCTCATCGTCCCGTGGTCGGCGGCGCGGTCGGTGACCCGGTGGTCGGCGGAACGCGCTCCGAAGGCACTCGAGCGCTGGCGGTCGGCCGCGCGGGAGTCCGCCAAGCAGTCCCGCCGGATCCGTTGGCCCGAGGTGACCGGCCTCGCGTCAACGACGGAGGTGGCTGCGCTCTTGGCTGGGGCGGCGCTTGGGCTCGTCCTGCATGAGTCGGCGACCGAACCGCTCGCAGATGTCGAGGTTCCTGAGTCGGGCGACGTGGTGCTGGTCGTCGGTCCCGAGGGTGGGATCTCCCCCGAGGAGTTGGCCGCCTTCGCGGTGTCGTCAGCCGTACGCCTGGGTCCGTCGGTCTTGCGCACCTCGACGGCGGGTACGGCTGCGGCCGCGGTGATCCTGGCCCGAACCGCCCGCTGGCGCTGACCCCCAACGAATCGTGGTCAGGTCACGGTGAAGGTCTTGGTGTCCCATCGCTGGAGGGTGGCGTCCTTGCCGTTGTCGTTGTAGGCGCGGATCTCATACGTCCCTGGTGAGAGCTTGAGGGTCGTGCCAGCTTCGGCGAAACCGCCCATCATCGTCGTCACCTGGGTGGAGGCGACCTTGACGCCGTTCTTGAACACCCGGATGGGCACGTTTCCCTCGAAACCCGTGCCATAGACCCGGATCTTGACCGGCGAGGTCACCTTCGCGCCCTCGGTCGGCTGCAGGATCCACACAGAGGCGAGGGTGTCCAGCGCGTTCGCTCGCCCCACCGGTTTCGACCAGTCGGAGTGACCGGACGGCGGAGTGCCGCCATTCACGAGGAGCTTGACCTGCTTCACGACCTTGCTAGCGGCAGTTGCGGTCCACACAAGCTGTTGGACCGACGCGCTCTCGAAGGAGGCTCCGACGGCGACGAAGTCCGACAGGTCGATCGTTGCCGATGTGCCGGTGATCGCGACGGACAGAACCTCTGTCGTCGGCGGCCACAGCGAGATGTAATCCGGATCCACCGCAGGGACACCGAACATGTGAGTCAGGGCCTCAGTGATCGGGTCGGCGCACGTCGGAACTTTCGAGAACTCCCGGTACAGCCGGGGGCCAACGGTTGGGAGGTCGTCGAGGTAGTAGACGGCGGCGGCCTTGGTCGCGGAGGAGCAGGGGTCCGTAGTCGGGGTCGAGCTGGGCGTGGCCGAGGGAGTGCTGGACACGCTCGACGACGGCGTCGCAGCCGGAGCGGCTGTTGAGCCGCTCGACGCGCACGAAGCGAGGCTCACAGTGCCAACCATGGCAACCGTTAGGAGCGCCGCAAGTTCTCGGCCAGTTCTGGAGGCGCGCCAGCCTTTGACAGCCTGCTCGCCGTTCTTGGTCTTGTTGCTGGTCATGTCGATCGGCCTCCTCGCACAGATCTGGCACTTTCAGGATGATCAAAACCAGACTGCCGGCCTAGGGCCGAAAGTCTTGGCACTGCAGGGAGAAATGATGGTCAGCGGACCCTCATGGGGCCTTCTTGGTGTCCGGCCACCTGACGCTGCCGTCCTCGGCTGAGGACTCGTAGGCCGTCACGGTGTAGTACCTGTCCTTCGGCAGGACCTTGCTGGTGGCCGTCCATGGGCCGCGCGCTGGCGCTGACTCGGGGGTCATGGCGAACCCCGAATCGACCACGTTCCCGTTCTCGTCGGAGATCGTCCAACTCACCGTCGCCTCGAAGACTGAAGCGGTGCCGTTCATCGTGATCCGGTAGCCGCCCGAGACTTCTTCTGCCAACGCGTCGGTGAGCCAGACGGGGGCGAGCACTTCGATCTGGGGGGCGCGGGTCAGATCGGCGAACACCCCATCAGGGGTCGTGACGGTGACCGAGGTGATGGTGTTGTCGGCGGCTGTCACGGTGTAGACCAGCTGCTGTAGCGCCAGATCACCGTCGCTGACCGGTGAGGAGTTGAGGGTGAGGCTCGCAGCGCCCCCAGCGCGCGAGAAGGCCGCCATCTTCGTCCCCGTCGGCCAGAGCGAGGTGTAGTCGGCATCGCCCCTTACGTCCTGCCGCCAGCCCAGGCTCTCCACGGCCTGCTCGACGTCCCCGTTGGCCGAGGTGACCCCGGTGTAGCACTCCGCGAAGGCGAAAAACTCGCGGTAGAGGGCCGACCGGTCCCCGAAGGTCCCGACGACGTATCGCGGAACCGGGATATACGGACCTGAGACGGCGCACGGCGGTGACGGTGAGGGGGTGACGATAGCCGGGGGGGAAGCCGTCGTGGACACGCTCGGGGAAGGGATCACGCTCGTTCCCGGCAGGGGTGTGGCCACGGGCTCGTCGCTCGGAAGGAACACCACGGCGGACGCGATTCCCACGACGGCTGCGGCCACGGCGAGGGGGGCCGCCCACCGCCAGGTCGTACGGCCGGTGCTGCCAGGTACCCGCGCCTGGATGCGGGCGAGGGAGTCCCCGGAGGGCTGGTGCCGCTCGGCCTCGGAGCTCAGCACCTCACTGAACCGAGTCATCAGTTCGTCGTCGGGCAGGTCGTGGCGCGTCATCGCAAGGACTCCAAGATCGGGCGGAGGGCAGCGGCTCCCCGCGAGGCGTAGGACTTGACGGCGCCCCGGCTGACGCCGAGCGCATCGGCGATCTCGGCTTCGGAGAGATCGCCGTAGTAGCGGAGCACCAGCACCTCGCGCTGTCGTTCTGGGAGTGCTGCCAGGGCCTCGAGGACACCGCGGCGCGTACTGATCTCGGCTGCGGGATCCGGAGCGATCTCGGGGATCGCTCTAAGGATCGGTTCGGCGCGCTGAGCGGTACCCCGGCGGCGCAGCGCCGAACGGGACCCGTTCACAACCGCTTGGCGGAGGTATCCCGCCGCAGCGTCTGGGTCCCTCAGGCGAGCCCAGCGCGTATACAGGCCGACGTACGCATCCTGCACGACCTCCTCGGCGGTGGCGAGGTCTCGAACGAGCAACACAGAGGTGCGGACAAGCCGCTTGTAGTGAGCCGCGTGCAGGATGGCGATGGCGGTGTCGGCGTCCCAGCGAGACGCGTCGGTCTCGCTCACTTCTGGTTCGATCGACAGGGCGGGCATGTGAAGGAGGACGCGCAGGTCTGGCGTCCGGTTGGCACCTCAGCCAGCCCGGAACTTCACCCTGGCCTCGGAGAGCCGCTTGCCGTCCTTGGGTGACTCCACGAAGGCCACCACGGTGTAGGAGCCGATGGGCAACTCGACCTCGACCTGCCAGAGCCCACGCTCAGGCGCCCCGGCGGAGGCGTACGCCGGGCCGTTCGTGAAGAGTTTGCCTTTGGAGTCGAGAATCTCCCAACGAAGCACGGCCTCGAAGGCCACGGCAGTTCCCTTGATCTCTGCCGGTATTCCAACTGAGGCGCCACTCGTGGGCTGCTCGATCGTGACGAGGGGCAGCCCATCGTCAGCGAGGGAGCTTGTCGGATTCGGCGACGGTTTCCCGGAGCTCGAGGCAGTGGGTGTAGCCCCAGGTGAGGCAGAGCCCGAGGGGCTCGGGGCTGAGCTCGACGGCGAACCCGAAGCACTGGGCGAGGGGGAACTGCTCGCTCCCGGTGATGCGGTCAAGGAGGGACTGGGGGCGGCGGCGTCGTCGGAGCCGAATGAGCTCCAGGCGAGCATGCCGAGCAGCACGGCGACGGCAACGCCGACCACGATCCAGATGCGTCGGTCTCTCATCCGGGCGGCCAGGTCAGCGAGCGACCGCCAAGTACGTGGGCGTGTACGTGACCCACGGTCTGACCGCCGTCCACCCCCGTGTTGAGCACCACCCGGTAGCCACCGTCGGTGAGCCCCTCGAGAGCCGCGACCTGCGTGGCTGCAGCCATCAGGGCTCCCGTCAGGTCGCGATCTGAAGCGGACAAGGCAGCCAGGTCGTCGTGGTGGTCCCGGGGGACCACGAGTACGTGCGTCGGCGCGGCCGGGGAGATGTCGCGGAACGCCACGGTCTGGGTGTCCTGCAGGACCACGTCAGCCGGGATGTCGCCGGAGACGATGCCGCAAAAAAGGCAGCCCGGCCGGCTGAGGGTTGTCACCGGTCCAGCGTACGTCGAGGCGGCTACGATGGAATCGTCCGAACCGCCGACTCGGGGTCACCGACTCAGCTCTTCACCGACCCTGGTACTCATCGGACGACGTCAGGCGCGAGCGCTCCCCTAGACCGAGAGCAGGCACGAGCAGGCCCCGCGGGCCGACCCATGGCAGAGACCAGCCGAAGCGGCGAACACGCCGGCGTCAACCCCAGCGGTCCGACCAGTCATGCCGTCACCGTGCCTGCGAGCATCCCGATGGTCGGAGTTCTCGGCGCTTCCGACGAGCTCCTCCGGGTCATCGAAGCCGCAGTACCGGAAGCGGACATTCACGCGCGTGGCAACGAGATCACGGTGTCCGGCCCTCACGAGGACGTCTCGCTCGTGGTTGAACTGTTCGGTGAGATGGTCACGGTCCTGCGCACGGGTCAGGCGCTGACGCCGGAGTCGGTCCAGCGCTCGATCTCGATGCTGCGCCAACAGGCGGTCGAACGCCCGGCCCAGGTGCTGACCCAGCACATCTTGTCCAACCGGGGCCGAACGATCCGGCCCAAGACCTTGAACCAGAAGCGGTACGTCGACGCGATCGACGTGCGCACCATCGTGTTCGGGATCGGTCCGGCCGGCACGGGCAAGACCTACCTGGCGATGGCCAAAGCCGTACAAGCCCTGCAGGCCAAGCAGGTCAGTCGCATCATCTTGACCCGCCCGGCGGTAGAGGCAGGGGAGCGGCTTGGGTTCCTGCCAGGCACTCTCACGGAAAAGATCGATCCCTACTTGCGCCCGCTCTACGACGCCCTGCACGACATGATCGATCCGGAGTCGATCCCGCGGCTCATCCAGCAGGGCACTATTGAGGTGGCGCCGCTGGCCTTCATGCGCGGACGTTCGCTGAACGACTCCTTCATCATCTTGGACGAGGCTCAGAACACCTCGCCTGAGCAGATGAAGATGTTCCTGACCCGACTCGGCTTCGGTTCACAGATGGTCGTGACCGGAGACGTCACCCAGATCGACCTGCCCAGTGGCACGACGAGCGGTCTGAAGATCGTCCGCGAGATCCTCACCGACATCGATGACGTGGAGTTCCTTGAGCTCACGGCCGCCGACGTGGTCCGTCACCAGTTGGTCGGGCAGATCGTCGACGCCTACGGGCGCTGGGACGCCGCCCAGGACCGTCGATGAGCGTCGAGGTCGCCAACGAATCAGGCGTCGCCGTGGACGTCACGCGGCTGGTCGAGCTGTCGAGGTTCGTTCTGGACCGGCTCCGCGTCCACCCTCAGGCCGAGTTGTCGCTCTTGCTTGTCGACGTGGATGCGATGGAGCAGCTGCACGTGCAGTGGATGGACGAGCCGGGACCGACAGACGTGATGGCCTTCCCGATGGATGAGTTGCGTCCCGGGCGCGACGACGTACCCCCTGAGCCGGGGTTGCTCGGAGATGTCGTGCTCTGTCCCGCCGTGGCCGAGCAGCAGGCAGCGCAGGCGGGTCATGAGACCAACCAGGAGCTCGATCTGTTGTGTACGCACGGAATCCTGCACCTCCTCGGCTATGACCATGGCGAACCCGAGGAGAAGGCCGAGATGTTCGGGCTGCAGGATCAGCTGGTCAAGGCTTGGCGCGAGAAACGTAGGTCGCGATGACGTCGAACGACATCTGGGCGTTGTTCGCGGCCGCAGCTCTTGTGCTGTTCGCGGCGCTCTTCGCTGCGGCTGACACCGCGCTGTCCCGGGTCTCGCGATCGAGGGTTGAGGAGCTCGCCGCTAAGCGTCGCAGGGGGTCCCAGGCGCTCACGGCACTCGTGGCTGATCCGGCACTCGGTGTCAACGCAGTTCTTTTGCTGCGCACGCTGTGCGAGATCGGCGCGGTGGTCCTGGTCGCGTTCACTTTCCTAGAACTGTGGCCATCGCGCTGGGCGGACGGTCTGGCCACCGTGGGTCTGATGGTCGTGATCTCCTATGTGGTGATCGGTGTGGCCCCGCGCACGTTGGGGCGCCAGCATGCGGAGTCGTACGCCCTCTTCGTTGCGCCGACAGTCCACGCGCTCGGCGTCGGTCTCGGGCCGCTCACCCGATTGCTCATTGTGCTCGGGAACGCGTTGACGCCGGGGCGGGGGTTTCGTGATGGCCCGTTCACCTCCGAAGCCGAGTTGCGCGACCTCGTCGACTTGGCGGAGGAGAGCAAGCTCATCGAGCACGACGAGCGCGAGATGATCCACTCGGTCTTTGAGCTCGGCGACACCGTCGCGCGTGAGGTGATGGTGCCCCGCACCGAGATGGTGGTGATCGAGAAGGGCAAGACCCTTCGCCAGGCTATGTCGCTCGCACTGCGCAGTGGTTTCAGTCGCATCCCGGTGGTCGGCGACAACATCGATGATGTCTTGGGCGTGGTCTATCTCAAGGACGTCACCCGTCGCACCTACGAGCACCACGCAGGGGAGTCCTCGGAGCGGGTCGAGTCGGTGATGCGACCAGCCATCTATGTGCCCGACAGCAAACCGGCAGACGAGCTGTTGCGTGAGATGCAGGCCGCGCGAACCCACGTGGCCATCGTGGTCGATGAGTACGGCGGAACCGCGGGACTGGTCACGATCGAGGACGTGCTCGAGGAGATCGTTGGTGAGATCACCGACGAGTACGACACCGAGGCACCCGACGTACAAGAACTGGAGAACGGCGTCGTACGCCTGTCGTCTCGTTATGGCGTCTGGGACTTCGCTGAGCGATTCGACATCCCCCTCGATGAGGACGAGAACGACGACGTCGACACGGTCGGCGGACTGCTGGCCAAGCGTCTTGGGAAGGTGCCGATCGCCGGGTCCACTGCCGTCGTGGACGGATGGCGCCTGACCGCTGAGTCGGCGGAGGGCCGTCGCAATCGAATCGCCTCGGTGCTTGTCGAGCGAGAGGTCGTCGCCCTTGAACCTGACGAGGGTGCCCCGACCGTTCAGGAGACCCCTGCCGATGTCTGAACAGGAATCCACACCGGCGAGGGTGGAGATGATCAGTCTCGATGCCGAGGATTCCAAGCTTGTGACCCTCGCCCGCGGCGCGCGCTCCAGAACCGGGGCCGCAGAGGGTGCCGCCGTCCGCGACGAGACCGGCCGGACCTACGCCGCGTGCACGGTGGCTCTGCCTTCTCTGCGTTTGACCGCGCTTCAGGCCGCAGTCGCCGCTGCGGTGGCGAGTGGAGCGGCTTCGCTGGAAGCGGCCGCCGTCGTCACTGACGCGGAACAAGCGCCCGACGCGGGGCTGACGGCCGTAGCTGAACTCGGCGGCGTCGGTACTCCGGTCTATCTGGCGGCCCTGGACGGCACGGTCGTTTCAGTGGTTGGCGCAGTGATCAGCGCCTGAGCGCACTGGGCCCGTGGCGTCATAGGCGCCGGTACATCACATGGAGTCCGACCAGCCCGTGTGTGCGATGGTCGAAGGCTTCGGGGACCGTCCCTAGAGTCTGGAAGCCAAGGGACTCCCATAGGGCAACGGCCCCGACGTTGGTCTCGACCACCGCATTGAACTGCATGCTGCGGTAGCCCGCTGCTCGAGCCCAGTCGAGCACGTGCTCCGCCAGAGCGCGCCCCGCACCTCGACCTTGTTGCGCGGGATCGACCATGAAGCTTGCCGTGGCCACGTGTGACCCGCGGCCCGGCCTATTGGGTCCGACCTTGGCCGAGCCGAGCATCTTGTCGCCGTCCTCTGCAACGAAGACGGCGCTGGGCGGTGGCTCCATCCATAGGGCGCTGGCCTGCTGAGCGCTCAAATCTTCCGGATAGGCATACGTCTCGCCAGCCTTGACGATTGAGGAGAAGATCGGCCAGATCCGCGGCCAATCAGCGTCGGTGGCCGGTCGAATGATCACCTCTGCACTCTGGCATGAAATCCCGTCCTGCTCCGGTCAGGCACAATCACCGGTGTGACACATCGTTCGGGGTTCGCCTGCTTCGTCGGACGACCCAACGCCGGAAAGTCCACGCTCACCAACGCCATGGTCGGCGAGAAGGTGGCCATCACCTCTGACCGTCCGCAGACGACCCGGCACACCGTGCGCGGCATCGTCCACCGACCGGATGCTCAGCTGATCCTGGTTGACACCCCCGGACTGCACCGACCTCGGACCTTGCTCGGGCAGCGGCTGAACGACGTCGTCCGAGAAACCCTGACCGAGGTGGACGTGATCGGGTTCTGCGTCCCAGCGGACCAAAGAGTGGGGCCGGGTGACAAGTACATCGCCGCAGAGATCGCCCAGCTGCGGACGCCCAAGGTGGCCATCATCACCAAGACTGACCTGGCCGACCGCAAGACGGTGGCCGAACAGTTGCTCGCGATCACCGCCCTGGCCGACTTCGCCGAGGTGATCCCGGTCTCCGCCGTCCAGGGCGAGCAGGTCGACCTGCTCGCTGACCTACTCGTGGGCTTGTTGCCCGAGGGGCCGCGGCTCTATCCCGACGGCGATCTCACCGATGAACCCGAACAGGTCATGGTGGGTGAGCTCATCCGGGAGGCAGCGCTGGATGGCGTGCGGGACGAGCTGCCGCACTCCCTCGCGGTGGTCGTGGAGGAGATGTCGCTGCGCGAAGGACGTCCAGCCGATCGTCCCCTCACGGATATCAGCGCGATCCTCTACGTCGAGCGAGACAGCCAGAAGGCGATTGTCATCGGCAAGGGTGGCGCCCGGTTGCGTACGGTCGGCACTCGCTCCCGTGCCCAGATCGAGAAGCTGCTCGGCACTCCGGTCTATCTCGACCTACGCGTCAAAGTGGCCAAGGACTGGCAGCGCGACCCCAAACAACTCCGCCGCCTCGGCTTCTAACCCCTCTTAACGCGCGACACGCCGTCATCACCCCCTGACAGCCGGGGTTGATGACGGCTTGTCGCGCGTTAAGAGGCATCGGGTACAGTTTTGGGATGCGGAACGGCCTGCTCCTTAGCCGCCGCGGCGAGGCCTCCTGACCGGGTCGGCCCCCTCGTCGCGGTGATCGGCTTGCGCCGGCTCTCCCAGTAGACGAGACCAGGAGCCCCACCGATGTCCAGTCCGCAGCAACCCGCCAGTTCTCGCAGTGCCCGTACTACTCACGGCATGCCGCAGTCCCCCAGCGCCATGCCGATCGGCAAGTACTCCTTCTTCCCGCCCATTCCACTCGCCGACCGCACCTGGCCGGCGGCCCGCATCGACGCAGCTCCGCTGTGGTGCAGCGTGGACCTGCGCGACGGCAACCAGGCGCTCATCGACCCGATGACGCCGGCCCGCAAGAAGCGGATGTTCGAGCTGCTCGTGCGGATGGGCTACAAGGAGATCGAGGTCGGCTTCCCCTCAGCGAGTCAGACCGACTTCGACTTCGTCCGCCAGCTCGTCGAAGACGACCTGATCCCCGACGATGTGACGATCCAGGTGCTGACCCAGGCCCGCGCCGAGCTGATCGAGCGCACCTTTGAGTCCATCGTCGGGTCCAGCCGGGCGATCGTGCACCTCTACAACTCCACTTCGACCCTCCAGCGGCGCGTGGTGTTCGGGCAGGAGAAGGAAGGCATCACCGCGATTGCCGTAGAGGGCGCCAAGCTCTGCCAAAAACTCATCGAGACCGTGCCCGGCACCGACGTGCGATTCGAGTACTCCCCGGAGTCCTTCACCGGCACCGAGCTCGACTACGCCGTCGAGGTCTGCAATGCGGTCAACGACGTCTGGAAGCCGTCGCCGGACTGGAAGTCGGTGGTCAATCTGCCGGCAACCGTCGAGATGGCCACGCCCAACGTCTACGCCGACATGATCGAGTGGATGCACCGGCACCTCGCCTACCGCGACTCGGTGGTGCTCTCGCTGCACCCGCACAACGACCGTGGTACGGCTGTCGCTGCGGCCGAGCTGGGCTTCATGGCCGGCGCAGACCGCATCGAGGGCACGCTGTTCGGCAACGGTGAGCGCACCGGCAATGTCTGCCTGGTCACGCTGGGTCTCAACGTCTTCAGTCAGGGCATCGACCCACAGATCGACTTCTCCGGCATCGACGAGATCCGGCGAACGGTCGAGTACTGCAACCAACTGCCGGTGAACGAGCGCCACCCCTACGGCGGCGACCTCGTCTACACCGCGTTCTCCGGGTCTCACCAGGACGCCATCAAGAAGGGCTTCGAGCACCTCGAGCGGGACGCGACGGCCGCCGGCAAAACGGTGGATGAGATCCCTTGGGCGGTGCCCTACCTGCCCATCGACCCCAAAGATGTCGGGCGTACCTACGAAGCCGTGATCCGGGTAAACAGCCAGTCCGGCAAGGGCGGCGTCGCCTACATCATGAAGTCGGAGCACTCCCTCGACCTGCCGCGCCGCCTCCAGATCGAGTTCAGCCAGGTCATCCAGGCGAAGACTGACACGATCGGTGGTGAGGTCTTGCCCGAGGAGATCTGGGCCGCGTTCACCGACGAATACCTGCCGGACGCCACCGCGCCCTGGGGCCGCTTCGCGTTGCGGTCGCTGGCCCAGTCCTCCGCGGTGGACGAGGCAGATGCGTTGACCGTGGTGCTCACGGACGGCGACACCGACGTCACCTTGTCGGGGGAGGGCAACGGTCCGATCGCCGCGTTCTGTACCGCGCTCGGCGCGTACGGCGTCGACGTACGCGTCCTGGACTATCACGAGCACGCGCTCTCAGCCGGCGGTGACGCCAAGGCCGCGGCCTACCTCGAGTGTGCGGTGGGTGAGCGGGTCCTGTGGGGCGTTGGCATCGACCCCAACATCGTCACGGCCTCGCTCAAGGCCGTCGTGTCAGCAGTGAACCGCGCCCAGCGCTAGCCCTTATCTCCGCCGACTGAGGGGTCGGGCACTAGCGGCGGGGGTTCGGCGGCGCTGGACGTGGCGACCTGGGTGAAGCCGACCCGGCCGTACGTCCTGGCGACCGCATCGTCGTTGGCCGACAGGAAGACCAGGTCGACCGACCTGGTCAGGGCGTCCGCAACCAGGGCCGCGGTCACGGCGGCTCCGATCCCACGGCGGCGCGCGTATGGAACCGTTGCGATGCCTACGAGTTCGGTGACATCGTCGATCGGCTGGTGCGAACCACCACCGACGGGCAGACCGACGTGGTCGAAGGCCCCCACGACTACCTGAAGTCCATCGCGGATTCGCTGGCGAATGCTCTCAAGCTCATCGTCGGCCGGCATTTCCTCGGATCCGAACCCCTGGTGGATGGCCTGGACCACCGCAGGCAGCTTGGCGTCCTCGGCCGCGACGACCCGGACCGAGCCGGTGGCCGGTTTGGCCACTGGTGCTTCGTGGTCCAAGACCATCAACGGATAGCGGTGCACCTCCATACCAGCGTCGAGGGCGGCTCCCTCCAGCGACGGAGTGGTGCTCGTGACCCATTCGATGTGTTCGGGAACCTTGCACTCGACCTGGAGGGCGCGCAACGCACGTACGTCTGCAGCAGTCACCTCGCGGTCGAGGTTCAGGTGCGGGCGGGCGTAGTAGGACCATGAGGTGCGGGACACAAACAGGGTGAACGGCCCGCACTCCACCGGGTCCGCCGCCGAGCGGGGCGCGGCGTCGTAGTAGCGCTCGAGTCGGTCGAGCAGGTCGGGGTCAGCGTGAGTCACCGACGCAGTCTGCCGGATGCGCGTGCGACGATGGACGGGTGAGCCTCTATCGGGACGAAGCCGTCGTGCTGCGTACCCAAAAGCTCGGTGAGGCTGACCGGATCATCACGTTGTTGACCCGTGAGAACGGTCGTGTTCGGGCGGTCGCCAAGGGCGTGCGACGCACGAGTTCCAAGTTCGGCGCTCGGCTCGAGCCCTTCAGCCACGTCGACATTCAGCTCTACGTCGGTCGCAGCTTGGACATCGTGACGCAGGTGGAGTCCTTCCACGCCTACGGAAACATCCTGTCGGCTGACTATCCCTGCTATACCGCCGGCACGGCGATGCTCGAGACGGCAGAGCGCCTCACCGATGAGGAGCGCGAGCCTGCCGTTCAGCAGTACCTCTTGCTTGTCGGCGGGCTCAGGGCGCTGTCGGCCAAGGACCACGATGCCGGTCTGGTCCTGGACGCCTACCTCCTTCGCTCCCTCGCGGTCGCGGGCTGGGCGCCGAGTTTTGACGCCTGTGCGCGATGTGGTGCCCTCGGCCCGCATCGCGCGTTTGCGATCCAGGTCGGCGGGACCGTGTGCACCGAATGTCGTCCTCCCGGCTCTTCAACACCTGCGGCTGAGACCGTCGAGTTGCTCGCTGCGCTGTTGGGCGGCGACTGGTCGGTGGCAGATGCGAGTGAGCCGCGTCATCGCCACGAGGCGAGCGGCCTGGCGGCGGCGTACCTCCAGTGGCACCTCGAGCGAGGGCTTCGGTCACTGCGTCTTGTGGAGCGGACCTAGCGGTGAGCGAGGACTCGATGTCGCGGTCGGAGCGCAAGGTGGCCGTCAAGGCCTGGCGCAAGGTCCCGGTGGATGCCCGGTCGGAGACCGTACGGCTGGCGCGTCAAGGTCGACCGCACCCGGACGCGGGTGTGGCTCGGATCGCGGAGACGTGGTCGCGGTCCGTCGTCGAGGGCCCTTGGTACGGCCAGGTGGGTGGGTGGCCGATCATCGGCCTCGCGTTGCTGATCATCACCATGGGCGCCCTGACCACCAACCTCTTCATCTGGCTGGCCGGCATCGTGATCCTGATCGCCGGGTTTCTCGGGCTCAACCAGCGCAACGTCGCGCGCCGCATCTTGGTCGCTGCGCGCGACCGTCAGCTCTGAACTGGCCCACTTCACGCGCGATATCGGGCCGGTTCAGCGTGGTACTTCACGCGTCAGGACGGCGTGTCGCGCGGGAAGTTGGGGGGTGGGGGCGGGGCGCTGCGTGCGGGGTCGGCTGGCCGGGTGCGGTTACCGTGGACGGATGCCTCGGCCGCCTTCACCTCACCCCAGTGGTGCTGTCCCGCCGCCGATCCCGCGGCACCTGGTGCCGAAGCACGTCGCTGTCGTCATGGATGGCAATGGACGCTGGGCCAAGGATCGAGGACTAGCCCGCACGGCGGGTCACGAAGCGGGGGAGTCGGCCCTCTTTGATGTCGTCGAGGGTGCCATCGAGCTTGGAGTGACCCACCTGTCGGCGTATGCCTTCTCAACTGAAAACTGGCGGCGCTCTCCAGATGAGGTTCGCTTTCTCATGGGGTTCAACCGCGATGTCATCCGGCGGCGCCGCAACGAGATGCACGCGATGGGAGTGCGGGTCCGCTGGGCCGGTCGCCGGCGCCGGCTCTGGAAGAGCGTCATCGACGAGCTCGAAGAGGCTGAGCGGCTGACGGCTGGCAACGACGTACTGACCCTGACGATGTGCGTGAACTACGGCGGCCGGGCGGAGATCGCCGACGCGGCCGCAACCATCGCCCGAGACGTCGCCGCCGGCCGCCTGGACCCGGCCGAAGTCGATGAGGACGCCGTTGCCGCGCGCCTCGACGAGCCCGATATGCCGGACGTCGATCTCTTCATGCGGTCCTCCGGTGAACAGCGAACCTCGAACTTCTTGCTCTGGCAGGCGGCCTACGCCGAGCTCGTCTTCCTCGACGAGCGGTGGCCCGACGTCGATCGCCGCCACCTGTGGAAGGCCTGCGAGACCTACGCGCGGCGCGACCGACGCTACGGCGCCGCACCGTGACCGAACCCGAGGTGAACGACGGATTGGCCGAGCCCCAGCCGGGGGAGTCGAGGACTCGAGACAGGAGGGGAATCGGAGCGCTTGAGGTCCTGACGGCGGCGCTCATCGCCTTGTTGGTCGGCCAGCGCTGGATCGCTGGGCTCTTCGACAACAGTCCGGCGCTGCAGACCTTTGCCACGATCTTCGTCTCGATCTGCGTCCAGGCCTTTCCGTTCCTCGTGCTGGGCGTCGTGCTGTCAGCGTTCCTCAGCGCCTATGTGCCGCCGTCGTTCTTCGCCCGGGTGCTCCCGAAACAACCCGCGCTTGCGGTGCCCGTCGCGGCTTCGGCCGGGGTGATCCTTCCCGGCTGCGAGTGCGCCTCGGTGCCAGTGGCCGGTTCCCTGGTCGCCCGGGGCGTGGCCCCAGCCGCAGCGTTCGCCTTCCTGCTCTCGGCACCGGCGATCAACCCGATCGTGTTGGTATCGACCGCCGTGGCGTTCCCCGGCGACCCTCAGATGGTGTGGGGTCGGCTGGTCGCCTCCCTGATCGCCGCGTGTGTCATGGGCTGGCTCTGGGTGCGCTTCGGCAAGTCAGAGTGGGTGAAGCTGCCCACGCGGCCCTCCAGCGAGGGTCAGGCGCGAGCCGACGTCTTCCGCGCGGCTGCCCAGCACGACTTCCTTCATGCAGGTGGGTTTCTCGTCATCGGTGGCCTGACGGCCGCGACGCTCAACGTGGTCGTCCCCCAAGCGTGGCTCGACAGCGTGGCCGCACTCCCGATCATCTCGGCTCTTGCCCTCGCTGCACTCGCCGTGATGATGGCGATCTGCTCAGAGGCCGATGCCTTCGTGGCGGCGAGCCTCACCCAGTTCTCACTCACCTCGCGACTCGCGTTTCTGGTGGTCGGGCCTATGGTCGACGTGAAGTTGTTCGCTCTGCAGGCAGGCACCTTTGGCCGATCGTTCGCGCTCAGATTCTCACCAGCCACCTTCGTCGTCTGCGTCGTCAGCGCGCTGCTCGTCGGTGCGTGGTTGCTGTGAGGCGCGACGTCCAGGCCATCGTCTTGGTGCTCGTTGGTGGAGTCATTCTGCGGATTGCCCTCTCTGGCACTTACACCAACTACGTACGGCCCGGGCTTGGCTGGCCCTTGACGGTGACGGGGGGACTGCTTGTTGGGCTCGGCCTCTGGAGCGCCTTCCGGGATGGCCTGATCCGGGGTGATGAGCGCACCTTGGCTGAGGACGACGACGGCCACGGACACTCCCACGGGACGCATGGTCCGCGCATCGCGTGGCTGCTCCTGCTGCCCGTCTTCACGATTTTCTTGGTGGCGCCACCCGCCCTTGGTTCCTATGCCGCCGACCTCGACTCGGTGTCTGTCACTGAGCCGGAGGACGGGGCTATCCCGGCGCTGCCTGACGGGGATCCTGTTGATGTGCTGGTGTCGGACTACGCGATCCGAGCCGTGTGGGATGAGGGCAAAACCCTGGAAGGTCGCAGAGTACGGCTCACCGGATTCGTGACCCCGCGCCCGGATGGAACGTGGGACGTCACGAAGCTGCAACTGCAGTGCTGCGCCGCGGATGCTCGTCCTTACCGCGTCCAGGCAGTCGGCGCGGAGCCGCTGCCAGCAGACACCTGGGTCGAGGTCACCGGGACCTGGACCCCCGGTGGGGGCGTGCGAGTCGACGATGCTGTGCCTTTGCTGGATGTGGACTCAGTCGTCGTGATCGACCAGCCCGCGGAGCCGTACGAGTAAAAGGGTCGTGCGATCAGCTGTGGCCGGCGTGCTCGTGGGCCGCGTGCGAGACCGGTTCCAGCTGGAAGGTGCAGTGCTCGACGTCGAAATCGGCTTGCAGGCAACGCCCGAGCCGGTCCAGCACTGCGCTCCCGTCGCACGCTTCGGCGAGCACGGACGGCTCGACGACCACGTGCACCGAGAGCACGGGCATGCCACTGGTGATCGTCCACACGTGGAGGTCGTGCACATCGACGACCCCGGGCATGGCGCTGATGTGGGCCCTGATCTCGTCGAGATCGAGTCCGGCAGGTGTGCTCTCCAGGAGCACGTGGCTCGTGGTCCGCAGCAGCCCAATAGCTCTGGGCACGATGAACGCGGCGATCAGCAGCGAGGCGACCACGTCGGCGCGCTCCCACCCGGTGGTCCAGATCAGCACGGCGGCCACGATGACGACGACCGAGCCAACCAGATCAGCTAGCACCTCGAGGTAGGCGCCACGAACGTTGAGGCTCTCGGCTTGCCCAGCGTGGAGCAGGGCAAGGCTCACCAGGTTGCCGATGAGACCGAAGACCGCGACTGCCAGCATCGGACCGGCCTCGACGACGCTGGGGTCGTTCCAGCGCTGGATTGCCTGGACGACGACGAAGGTCGCCACGATGAGCAGCAGCACGCCGTTGACCAGAGCGGCGAGGATCTCGACCCGGAAGTTGCCGTAGGTGCGGTGAGCCGGCGCGGGTCGGTTGGCGTAGGTCACGGCCGCCAGGGCGAGACCTACGCCAACGACATCGGTGAGCAGATGTCCAGCGTCGGCGAGCAGCGCGAGGCTCCCCGTGACGATGCCCCCCACCACCTGGACCAGAAAAACGACGACCGCGACGGCTAGGGCGGCAGCCAGACGGCCCTTGAAGCGGGCGCCGCTGCTGGTGATGTTCCCGTGGGAGTGGTTGGGCCCCACGTCAGCTCGATCCACGGGTTGCTGCGCACGCCGAGCACGTCCCGAAGATCTCCACGGTGTGCGCGGCGTCGACGAAGTCGTGCTCGCGGGCCACGGACTGAGCCCAGCGCTCGACGGCCGGCCCTTCCACCTCGACGGTGCGCCCGCAGAGCCGGCAGACCAGGTGGTGGTGGTGCGTGTCGCTGCACCGGCGGTAGACGGCTTCGCCGTCGTCGGTGCGGAGCACGTCGACCTCGCCGGCTTCGGCCAGGGACTGAAGTGTGCGGTACACCGTGGTGAGGCCGACTGACTCGCCGGCGGTACGGAGCTGGGCGTGCAGCTCTTGGGCACTACGGAACTCATCCGTGGTGTCCAGCAGCGAGCGGACGGCGGAGCGCTGTCGTGTCGAGCGTCCGGTCATGCGCTGGCCTCGCGCGCGGTACTCGGCTCGCTCACGTGATGGACAGCGTCGCGGACGATGTGCGCGATGTGGTCATCGCGCAGCGAGTAGACAACTTCCCGGCCCCGTCGGATGCCGAGGACGAGATCGGCGGCGCGCAGAATGCGCAGATGCTGGCTCACCAGCGGCTGGGCCACCCCCAGGGCGTCGACGAGGTCGTGGACGCATCGCTCGCCGTCGGTGAGTTCGAGGAGAATCCCGACCCGAACCGGCGCAGCGAGGGCCCGGAAGAGCTCAGCAGCATCCGACAAGTGGTGACCATCGCGTTCCATGTAGAGATAGTCGCATATGCGCATATCTGCATGCAAAGTCAGACGCGACGGCGCCGGAGTGCCGGGGGTATCGCCGTGCCTGCAGCAAGCAGGGCAAACAAGCCAATGGCGAGCAACACGATGGTCCCGCCCGACGGGGTGTCCCAGGAGTACGACGCGACGACCCCGAGCACTGACACCGAGACCCCGATCGCCACGGCGACGGCCATCGTTGCCCGAAAGGAGCGCGTGACCAAGATCGCCGTGGCGACCGGGATGACCATCAAGGCGCTGATGAGCAGCAAGCCAATGATGCGCATGGACATGACGACGGTGGCCGCGGTCAGGACGGCGAGTACGAGGTTGAGTCGGGCGACCGGAAGTCCTGATGCCCGGGCAAAGTCCTCGTCATCTGCGACGGCAAAGAGCTGCCTGGCCAGGCCAATCGTGACGGCAAGGATCACGGCCGCGAGTACTGCGAAAACAGCCAAATCGGCTGCCGTCGTCGTGGTGATGGCTCCGAAGAGGTAGGCGTTCAGAGTCGCTGCGCTTCCGCCCGGAGCTTTGCTGATGAGGACGACTCCGCCGGCGATTCCGCCGTAGAAGATGATCGCCAAGGCAACATCACCGGAGGCCCGACCGCGCATGCGCACGGTCTCGACGAAGACCGCCCCGAGGATTGCTGCGGCAAGCGCGACGAGAACGGGGGAGCGTCCCGTGAGTAGTCCGATGGCGACGCCCGTCAGGGCGATATGGCCCATCCCGTCGCCGATGAGCGCCAATCGTCGTTGGACGATGAAAACCCCCACCAAGGGGGCCGCAAGACCGACGAGGAGCGCCGCGAGAAGTGCTCGCTGCATGAAGTCGTACTGAAGGAGCTCCATCGGTTCGAGCCGGTCAGCCTGTGAGGCCGAGGTCGGAACTGCCGGGCGAGGTCCGATGGGGTGCCGGACCGTCATGGTGATGATCGTGATGCCCCAGCTCGTCCTCGTGGAGATCGGCGAGCACATCAGCGGTGACCGGCCCGTCATAGACGAGGTGGCCGTCGCGCAGTCGTGCGATCCGGGTGACGAGCGGCCGAAGCGGACCGAGTTCGTGAAGCACCACGACGATCGTCGTCCCGTTCTCAGCGAGTACGCGCAGGACGTCGGCGAGCTGTCCCTGGCTCGAGAGGTCCACGCCGGCCAACGGCTCATCCAGGACGAGTAGCTCGGGCTCGGCGGCGAGCGCTCGAGCAATGAGCACGCGGCGTTGCTGACCGCCGGACAGGGTGGCTACGCGGGCGCGGGACAAGTCAGTCAGTCCAACGTGGTCCAGCGCCCGGGTGATTGCCGCACGGTCGGCGGCCCGGAAGGGACGGAGCGTGCGCGACCTGGCTAGCCGCCCAGCGGACACCACCTCGTGGACGGTGGAAGGCACGACCCCCGCGATCGCACCTCGTTGGGGGACGTACCCGATCCGGCCGCGATCACCGAACTCACCCGCCGGTTGTCCGAAAAGCTCGAGGTTCCCAGCGACGACCTCGGCGAGGCCGAGGACGGCCTTGACCAGCGTCGACTTCCCGGAGCCGTTGGGGCCCACGAGTGCGAGGACGGCTCCGCGCTCCACGGCAAGATCGATCCCGCTGATAACCGGGGTGCCGTCGTAGCCCAGGGCAGCCGCCTCCAGGTGGATCAGTGGAGCCTCAGTCACGCGCAGCCCTGCCCCTTCACAACACTCGCCAGGTTGGTTCGCATGATCGCAAGGTAGTCCGCTCCCGCAGAGGCGTCCGACAGTCCTTCAATCGGATCAAGCACGGCCGTGGAGGCGCCGGTCTCGGCTGCGACCGTCTCGGCGATGGCCGGGCTGACCAGCGTCTCGTAGTAAATGGTGGTCACCCCGTTGGCCCGCACGAAGTCAGCGGTCGCGGCGAGCGCCTTCGGCGACGGCTCCTGCTCCGGAGTGAGCCCGGTGATGCCGCGCTGGATGAAGGCGTACCGATCCGCGAGGTATCCGAACGCGTTATGGCTCGTGACCAGGTCGCGGTTGGCGCACGTCTTGGTCGCCTCCGCCCACTCGGCGTCGAGAGCCTTCAGATCAGAGGTCGCCTTGGCAGCGTTGGCCGCGAACGCCGCTGCGTCCGCCGGAGACAGCGTGGTCAGTTCGGTCGCGAGCGCGTTGGCGACCGCGGCGTACCGCGTCGGATCGAGCCAGAAGTGCGGGTCTGTGGCGCCGGCTTCGTCGGTGGCCTCAGCGCCTTCTTCTATCGGGGTGTACGTCAGCGTGAGCGCTGCGGCCGGTGCGGCATCCCATGACGTGTCAGTGGTCTGCGCAGCGACGGCAGTATCGACGGCTGCCTGAAACCCAGACAGGTAGGCCACCAGATCGGCATCGGCGATGAGTCCAACGTCTTTTGGTGTGAGCTCGAGGTCGTGGGGCTCGACTCCGGCTGCCGCGAGGTTGGTCACCTGCACTCGCTCGCCCCCGACCTGCTCCAGCAGGTACTGCAACGGATAGAGGCTTGTCACGACCTGGAGGGGTTCCCCCGCTTCGGCTTCGACGTCGGCGCTTGTCGAGGGCGCAGTCGAGCATGCAGTCAGTCCGAAGACGGTGACCAAGCCTGCCAGGACGAGGGACTGAGAGCGCAGGAGGTGCATACGAGGAATCCTGGTCTAGATGACAATGATTGTCAAAACCAGATTGCTAGAAGGCGCCGATCGCCTTGGCCCCTGCATACGCAATCACCAACATGGCGACACTGACGCGTAGCAGTCGGGGACCGGCACCAAGAGCCGGCCAGGCCAGCAGAGCGAGCCAGAGCAGAAACAATCCGATGAGCAACAAGCAGAAGGCGCCGACGAACCCGGGCACGAAAATTCCCACGCCAAGAAGTCCAACCGTGCCCAGCATGAGCACGAAGCGGGGGAGTGCGCTGAGCCTCACGAGCCACGGTCGGCTCACCCGAGCGAGGGTCTCGGACCAGGCGGCAGGTTGAGGTGGTGGCGGCGCAGCTGAGTCTGGCATCTGGTTATCGTGCCATCTGGAGTTGCCCGGCGCTGGTGGCTCTAGGGTCGACGCATGCTCGTCGTCATGCGGTTCACGGTCTCCACCTCGGGCTCGGCCGACTTCCTCGTCAAGGCGAACGCCGCGCTGGACGTCCTCGCCGTACGTCCCGGCTGGCGTTCGGCCCGGATCGCGCGCGCCACCGACAACGGTGATCTGTGGACGATCACGACGGAGTGGGACTCCGTTGGGGCCTACCGCAGGGCTTTGTCTGACTTCGACGTCAAGGTCACGGCGGTGCCACTGCTGAGCCTCGCTCACGACGAGCCGAGTGCGTTCGAAGTCGTGGAGGCTCGTGGGCTCGGGGCCGAGGGGATGGAGACCGGGAGCGGCTTGGCCGACGACCCGTGGACCCGGCGCGGGTGAGCAGGCGTCGCTTCGCTGACCTGGCCGATGCCGGCCGCCAGCTCGGGGCAGCCCTCACGGAGTCGTACGGCGGTCACGACGACGCGCTCATCCTCGGCATCGAGCCGCACGGGTTGGTGGTTGGTCAGGCGGCGGCCCAGGTTTTAGGGCTGCCCGTGCTCGGTCTCGCGCCGGACGGGCCTGCGCCCGCGGAGGTCGTCGACCGCGTGGTCCTGGTGGTCGACGACGGGGTCGAGAGCGGGGGCACGGCGACCCGGCTCGCTGCACTTCTGCGAGCGAGCGGACCCGCCCGCCTAGTCCTCGCCGTCCCGGTCTGCCCTCGCGAGCCGTACTCAGCGCTGACCCGAAGCTATGACGAGGTCATCGCCCTTGAGCGGCCCTTTATGGTCCGGTCTCTGGCCTGGCACTACGTGGATCCGCCCGATCCTGGTGGGGAGTCAGCGGGCAGTTGACGTTGAGACCGAGGTCGTTCACGCTCCGGACGGCGCGGGTACCCTTGGGCCCTCGCCGTCGAAACCTCGGGCGAGATCCACCGACAGCCAGCCGGACGGAGAACAACTCACCGTGGCCGCCGACCTCGTCGACACCATTGTCAGCCTCGCCAAGCGCCGAGGATTCGTCTTCCCTTCTGGAGAGATCTACGGCGGCACCCGATCCGCTTGGGACTACGGCCCGCTGGGCATTGAGCTGAAGGACAACGTCCGGCGCCAGTGGTGGCGGTCGGTGGTTCAGGGTCGTGACGACGTCGTCGGCCTGGACTCGGCAGTCATCCTCCCCACCGACACCTGGAAGGCCTCGGGACACGTCGAGACCTTCACCGACCCGCTGGTGGAGTGCACGTCCTGTCACAAGAGGTACCGCGCCGATCACCTCGAAGAGGCGTACGAGGCCAAGCACGGGCGCCCGCCCACGTCGTTGGCGGAGGTTGTCTGCGCGCACTGCGGAAACCGCGGACTCTGGACCGAGCCGCGGCAGTTCTCAGGGCTGCTCAAGACTTATCTCGGTGTCGTCGATTCGGAGGATGGGCTGCACTACTTGCGTCCTGAGACCGCTCAGGGCATCTTCTTGAACTTCCTCAACGTCATGAATGCCTCGCGCAAGAAGCCGCCGTTCGGCATCGGCCAGGTTGGCAAGTCCTTCCGCAACGAGATCACCCCCGGCAACTTCATCTTCCGCACGCGCGAGTTCGAGCAGATGGAGATGGAGTTCTTCGTCGAGCCGGGCACTGATGAGGAATGGCACGACTACTGGCTGAAGGCGCGCTGGGACTGGTGGACCGACCTCGGCATCGACCCCGAGAACCTGCGGTTGTTCGAGCACCCCAAAGAGAAGCTGTCCCACTACTCCAAGCGCACGGTCGACATCGAGTACCGGTTCCGGTTTGGGGGCCAAGAGTTCTCCGAACTAGAAGGCGTGGCCAACCGCACCGACTTCGACCTCAAGGCGCACAGCGCGGCCAGCGGCGCCAACCTGACCTATCTCGACGCGGAGAAGGGCGAGCGCTGGACGCCGTACGTCATCGAGCCGGCAGCCGGCCTGACGCGCGCGGTCCTTGCGTTCCTCCTCGACGCCTACTACGAGGACGAGGCGCCCAACTCCAAGGGCGGAGTCGACAAGCGCTCAGTGCTGCGCTTCGACCCGCGGCTCGCGCCGGTGAAGGCCGCGGTGCTTCCGCTGTCGCGCAACGCCGACCTCACCCCCAAGGCCAAGGACCTCGCCGCTGAGCTCCGGAAGTCCTGGAACGTCGAGTTCGACGATGCCGGCGCGATCGGTCGGCGCTATCGGAGGCAGGATGAGATCGGGACGCCGTACTGCGTGACGGTCGACTTCGAGACCCTCGAGGACCAAGCCGTCACGATTCGATCCCGCGACACCATGGAGCAAGAGCGGGTGGCCCTGGACCAGGTGCAGGGCTGGCTCGCCTCCCGCCTCCCGGGCTGCTGACTCGCTGAGTCCGACCTCTGTTCCAGGCTGACGTCCAGGGCTAAGTTGGCCGGTCATGGACCGTGACCTGCGGCAGTCGCCGTTGTTCCAGGAGATCGAGACCTTTTATCGCAACGCCCTCGAGCCAGGGTTCGGGCGAGCCACGGACTTCGGCAACCCGGCGCCTTCGCCCGACGGGCAGTGGGTGGTTGCCGGCGCGCAGGTGCGGACGAGTCTGACCGGCCCCGGCCAGCAGCGGTTGGTGCTTGCTGCTGTCGACGGCTCGGGCTCGCGCCTGATCACCAACGGCCCGGGCGATGACCAGAGTCCGCAGTGGTCTCCAGACGGGACCCGCCTGACGTTTGTGTCAGACCGCTTGTCCGCCGGCAGGTTCCAGCTGTACGAGCTCCGCCTCGACCAGGTCGGAGAAGCAGTAGCCCTGTCCACGGTCCCCGGGGTCGTGGAGCATCATCGATGGAGTGTGGACGGGCGCCGCATCCTGCTCGTGGTCGCAGGCGAAGGTGCCGAACAGGCGGATGCCCTGGGGTCAGGCACGTTGGGCTCCCCGGACGACCTGCCGGCCTGGATGCCAGAGGTCGTGTCCTCGGATTCTGACGATGAGTGGCGCAGTCTGTGGATCCTCGACGTCGAGTCCGGGGTGGTCCGTCGCGTCTCGCGCGAGGGCCTCAACGTCTGGGAGGCGTGCTGGGTCGGCGAAGGCTCTGCCGCCGCGATCATCTCCGAGGCGCCGGGAGAGGGCGCTTGGTATCACTCCCCGCTCGCCGTCATCGATCTGGCGACCGGTCAAGAGCGCGTGCTCTATCGCAGTGAGGTGCAGCTCGGCTACGCGGAAGGGTCGGCCGATGGTCGCACGATTGCCGTGCTGCAGGCGGTGTGCAGTGACCGCTACATCGTCGTCGGGGACCTCCTGCTCGTCGATGTGGCCTCCGGCGCGGTGCGGACCGTCGACACCTCGGGAGTCGATATCTCATGTGCCGTATGGGCGCCAGACGGGTCGATGACGATCGCGGGGACGGCTGGGCTCGACAGCGTGGTCCTCTCGGTCAACCCCGAAGGCCGGGCCGATGAGCTCTTCCGCACGTCCGAGGGGCTGGGCACGTTCAACCCCGAAGCGACACCGGTTCCCGGAGGCTTCGTCGCCGCGATCTCGTCCGCCCGGCGCCCTCCAGCGCTCGTCTCCGTGGTCCACGGGATCGAGCGTGAGCTGGTCAGCGGCAGGCATGACGGCCACGAGACCTTGCGCTCAGCCTGGGGCTCCATGGAGCCGGTGGCGTGGACGGCGCCCGATGGCTGGGCCATGGAAGGTCTGCTGGCGACGCCAGCTGGCCCGGGACCGTATGCGTTGCTCGTGGCGGTCCACGGTGGTCCGGTCGGGCAGTTCCTCGACTGGTGGCCGAGCACCTTCACCCAACTTCTGCTAGCTCGCGGCTACGCGATCTTCTCCCCGAACCCACGCGGTTCCACCGGCCGAGGCCAGGCCTTCGCAGCGGCCGTCGTGGGCGACATGGGTGGCGCGGATGCTTCAGACATCACCTCCGGGATCGACTCCCTGGTCGATGCTGGTGTTGCCGACCCCGACCGGATCGGGATCTTCGGCGGCAGCTACGGCGGCTTCATGGCCGCTTGGCTGCCCGCCGTGGACGAGCGGTTCAAGGCGGCTGTGTCCCTTTCGCCGGTCACTGACTGGTACTCCGAGCATTTTGGGTCCAGCCTCATTGACTGGGTGGGCGACTTCATCGGCGACCGACCGGAGAACCAGGGTGGCGCCCACCACGAGCGCAGCCCGGTCTTTGCCGGCGATCGGCTCCGCACACCGACGTTGCTCACCGCAGGGCTACGGGACAAGGCGACTCCACCGGGGCAGGCGATCGAACACCACCGGGCTCTGGTCGCGCAGGGCGTGGCGTCCGACGTCGTGATCTACCCGCTGGAGGGCCACGGGGTGAGTGCGCTCGAGGCCGAGATCGACCTCGCGACGCGGACGGTCGCGTGGTTCGAACGCTTCATGCCGGCCTAGTCACACGAGACCCGCGCTGATCTTGAGAGATGCAGGTCCTGACTGCGTGTCGTCCGTACATCTCTCAAGATCAGCGCGAGTTTCGGGGGTGGCGGCGCGGCGTGGGATCATGGAGAAGTGGCCACGCTGACTCTGGGAACCCATCAGGTCAGCCCTCCAGTGGTGCTCGCGCCGATGGCGGGGATCACCAACGTGGCCTACCGAAGGCTGTGTCGGGAGTACGGCGCCGGGTTGTACGTCTCGGAGATGGTCACCTCGCGTGCTCTCGTGGAGCGAAACGAAGAAACCCTGCGGATGGTGGCATTCCACCCGGGGGAGAAGCCGCGGTCGCTGCAGCTCTATGGCGTCGACCCGCACGTCGTCGGTGACGCGGTGCGGATGGTGGTTGCGGAGAACCTCGCCGACCACGTCGACCTGAATTTCGGGTGCCCGGTGCCCAAGGTGACCAAGAAGGGCGGCGGTTCCGCGCTGCCGTACAAGCGCCGTCTCTTCCGCTCGATCGTGCGGGCGGCAGTTGCGGCCAGCGATGGCGCGGTGCCGGTGACGGTCAAGCTCCGCAAGGGCATCGACGACGAGAACCTCACTTATCTCGACGCCGGTCGCACTGCCCAGGACGAGGGCGTCGCGTGGGTCGCGTTGCACGGGCGAACCGCAGCCCAGATGTACGGCGGCACCGCGGACTGGCGAGCCATCGCGCGCCTGAAGGACTCCCTCGATATCCCGGTGCTCGGGAACGGCGACATCTGGACCGCAACGGACGCCTTGCGGCTCCTCCACGAGACCGGCTGTGACGGGGTCGTCGTGGGTCGCGGGTGCCTCGGCCGCCCTTGGCTGTTCGGTGATCTGGCGGCGGCGTTCACCGGCCAGGCGATCCCGGATCCTCCCGACCTCGGCGAGGTCGCTCGGGTGATGCGGCGGCACGCAGAGCTGCTCGTCGAGGCCTTCGACGGGGACGAAGACCGCGCCTGCCGTGACTTCCGCAAGCATGTCTCCTGGTACACCAAGGGTTTCCGGGTCGGTGGGGAGACCCGCGCCGCGCTCGGCATGGTCGGCAGCCTGGCCGAGCTCGACGGGCTGCTGGCCGGCCTCGACCCGACGGAGCCGTACCCGCAGGAAGTTTCCGCCCTGCCTCGAGGACGCAGCACAGGCCTTCGGCGCGTTTCGCTGCCGGACGGCTGGCTGGTCGACCCGGACGAGGACGTCATCCCGTGGGACGCCGAGCTCGCGCACTCCGGCGGTTGAGATGACCACCGCGATCCCGCTCGCGACCCCGCGGCCAAGGCGTGGCCCGATGGGGCGCGTGGTGCGTTGGGTGACCCTGGCGTTGTTCTTCGCGTTGGTGCTGCTCGTGGCCTGGGTGATGTCGGTGGCCTTCAGAGTGTGGTGGGTGGCGCGCCAGGATGAACAGCCCCGCTCCGACGCGATCGTGGTGCTGGGTGCGAGCCAGTACGACGGGACGCCGTCGCCGATCCTCGAGGCGCGACTTGAGCAGGCGCTGAGCCTCTACCGCGCAGGCGTTGCCGACACGATCGTCACGGTCGGGGGCAAGCTCGAAGGTGACCGCTTCACCGAGGCTGCCTCCGGCAAAGCGTGGCTGGTCGAGGAAGGGGTGCCGGCGTCGGCCGTCGTGGCAGTTGGTGAGGGCAGCGACACGTGGACCTCGCTGCTCGCCGTCAATGACGCCATGGACGACATTGGGCTGGCTGACGCGGTCATCGTCACCGATCCTTGGCACTCCTTCCGGGCAGCGGAGATGGCGCGGCACGTGGGGATCACCGCCGAGACGTCGCCGACGCGCGTGGGTCCGGTGGTCGAGGAGCGTTTCACCGAGGTCCGCTACATCGCGCGGGAGACCGGTGCCTACGTGGTCTATCAGTGGCAACGGCTCACCGGTTCGCTGCCAGAAAGCCCCTGACGAAGACGGTGCGTCGGCCGCTCACCGTAGGGTCGGGGGCGATGTCCGATCCCTATACCGCAGCCGATGTCGACCGGTGGGTCACCGAGCCGGCGAAGCGCGCGAGCCGTACGGCCTTCGAGCGCGACCGTGCCCGGGTCCTCCACTCGGCGGCGCTGCGCCGACTGGCTGCGAAGACCCAGGTGGTCCTGCCCTATGAGAACGACTTCCCACGCACTCGGCTCACGCATTCGATGGAAGTCGGACAGGTCGGGCGCGAACTCGGCCAGGCGCTGGGCTGCGACCCCGACCTGGTCGAGACGGCTTGCCTCGCCCACGATCTCGGGCACCCGCCCTTTGGTCACAACGGCGAGATGGCGCTGGCCGAGGTCGCCGAGTCATGTGGTGGTTTCGAAGGCAATGCCCAGTCGTTGCGCATCCTCACGCGGCTGGAGGCCAAGGCCTTCGCCGAGGACGGGCGCAGCGTCGGGTTGAACGTCACCCGAGCCGCGTTGGATGCGACGACGAAATACCCCTGGGCGCAACGGGAGGGCACGAGCAAGTACGGCGTCTACGACGATGACGCCGAAGTGTTCTCCTGGCTACGACTCGGGGCACCAGGAGAGCGGCGCTGCATCGAGGCCCAGGTCATGGACTGGTCCGACGATGTTGCCTATTCCGTCCACGACCTCGAGGACGCACTTCACGCCGGGCACCTGGTGATCTCGGCGCTCCAGTCCGGTCCTGAGCGTGCCCACCTGATCGCGTTGTGCCAGCAGCGATACGCCGTCGGTGCAGACCCAGGTGCCGTCGAGGCAGCGCTGGACCGGCTGCTCGCTCAGCCGTGGTGGCCGGCCAGCTATGACGGGACGCAGCGGGCGCTAGCCGGCCTCAAGAACCTGACCTCCCAGCTGATCGGACGGTTCTGCAATGCGGCGGAGGAGGCGACCAGGTCGACCCACGGCCCGCAGAGGCTCGCCCGCTACGCGGCAGACCTCGAGGTGCCCGACGAGATCCGTCTGGAGTGCGCGGTGCTCAAGGCGGTCACCGCTGTCTATGTGATGGAGCGGACCGGTGCACCGGAGGCGTACGCCCGGCAGCGTGATCTCGTCCGAGAGCTCAGCGCTGCTGTCCTGCTGGGTGCTCCCGCGACACTCGATCCGGTGTTCGCGTCGATGTTCACGGCGGCGGCAGATGATCGGGGGCGGCTGCGCGTTGTCGTTGACCAGATCGCCTCGTTGACCGATCCGTCGGCGACGGCTTGGCATCGGACGCTCACCGCGTGAGCCGTGCGTCGTGACGTGGGTGATCGCGCGGGCGAGCCACGAGGACATCATCGAGCTGCGCATGGCAGTGCTCCGACCGGGGCAGCCGTACGTCGCTTCGCGGTATGCAGGTGAGGAGCACGGGATCAACATCGCGGCCCGCGTGGACGGCGAGGTCGTGGGGTGCGCGACGTTCTTCCCGCACCGGTTCGCTGGCCCGGGCGAGGAGGAAGGTCCGGCAGATGCCTTCGTGCCGGCCGAGGCCCAAGGCCTGGTGGCTTGGAGATTGCGAGGAATGGCCACGGCACCTGAACTTCGCTCGGCCGGAGTGGGATCTGCCGTGTTGAGTGCTGGCCTCGAAGGAGTCCTGGAAGCCGGAGGCGGCCTCGTGTGGTGCAACGCGCGGACCGAGGTGATGGCCTTCTACCGCCGGCATGGATTCGTGACGATCGGGTCGGAGTTCTTGTCCGCGGGTGCGCTGCAGATCCCGCACTATCGGGCTTGGGTCAGGCTGCGGCCTTGACCTCGGCGAGAGCGCCCTTGATCTCGTCAACGCTCGGGAACGTGATGTTGAGTGCAACGATCCGCCGCCACGCGATTCGGCCTTCGGCGTCGATGACGAAGACCGAGCGCCGCAACCCGAACGGGCCGAGGATCCCATACGCCCGAGCCACCGCGCGGTTCTCGTCCGACAGCAGCGGCATGGTCAGTTGGCGCCCGTCGGCGAAGTCTCGGTGTGAGGAGACACCCTGGGGCGCGATGCCCCAGACGACCGCGTCAAAGAGATGCAAGTCGGCGAGGTTGTCTGAGTACTGGCACAGCTGGCGGGTGCAGACCAGGCGCTCGTCGCCGGGATAGAAGGCGAGGACCACCGGCCGGCCGCGCTGTGAGGAGAGGGTGAAGTCCGCTGCGGAGCTCTGGTACCAGCCGCGCAAGGTGAAGTCGGGCGCGTGGGAACCGACGAGGAGGGCCATGCCTCCTTCTTCGGCAGGTTCGGCTCAGATCTGAGCCCACGCAGTGGTTAAGGGCGGCGAAGGTTCCGGACTGATCCGGGCAGTAGCGTGCAGGCGTGGCTGATCGAAAGCATGGCGCGCTTGCTCCCGAGACGACGTCAACGGTGCGGGCCGAGGACTGGCAGGGGCGTGAGCTCCACGGAGAGCACTTCGTGCGTACGGCTTTCGTCGACGTCGATCTGACCGAGGCGAGGAGTCGCGGGGCAGTCTTCGACGAGTGCGTGTTCCGTGGCTGCGCCTTCAACTGCTCGATCCATGAGGACTCGGCCTTCACCAACTGCACCTTCACGCGAAGCACGTTCTTCGAGGCGACGTTCACCGGGTGCAAGTTGGTCGGGAGCATGTTTGACCGGTGCACCTACAAGTTGCTCAGGGTCACCGGCGGGGACTGGTCCTTCGTCGGGCTAGCCGGTGCCGACCTGCGAGGGGTCACGATCAGCGGCACCCGACTGCGAGAGGCCGACCTGACGGGGACCCGGTTCGAGGGAGCATCGCTCACGGACGTCGATCTGTCGGGCGCGTGGCTGCACAGCGCCGACTTCACCGGCTGCGACCTGCGGGGGAGTGACCTGTCGGCGGTCGACCCGCTGACCTCGACGATGAACGGGGCAATCATCACCTGGGAGCAGGCTTCGGTGATTGCTACCGGTCTGGGCCTGGACGTCCGCCCGGAGTGACGTCGCCCCTCACGGGCTCGGCGTGTTGATCAAGGACGCGTTGCTGCTCCCCGCCGACGAAAAGCAACAATTCGTCCTTGATCAACGAGTGGCTCGTTGAGGGCAGGGTCGGGTCTGCACAGGGCGGGTCAGGGGACTGGACCGGCTCCGTAGACTCAGCGGTATGGCTGGCCGGATCGTCAACGAAGACGTCCTCGCCGTACGCGACCGGTCCCGCATCGAGGAGATCGTCGGCGAGCGCGTCCAGCTCAAGTCGGCTGCGGCGGCAACATGAAAGGCCTGTGCCCCTTCCACGACGAGAAGTCGCCGTCCTTCCAGGTCAGCCCGGGCAAGGGCCTCTTCTACTGCTTCGGCTGTGGTGAGGGAGGCGACGTCATCGCCTTCGTGCGCAAGGTCGACCACCTGAGCTTTGCCGAGGCCGTCGAACACCTCGCGGGCCGGGTCGGGATCCAGTTGCGCTATGAGGAAGGCGGATCCGCCCCCGGTCGCCAACAGGGTCAGCGCACCCGGCTCGTCGCGGCACATGCGGCTGCTGCGGACTACTTCCGAGAGCAGTTGGAAACTCCCGAGGCCGTAATCGGGCGAACGTTTCTTGCCGACCGCGGCTTCGACCAGGCCGCGGCCGCGCAGTTCGGAGTCGGCTACGCACCGCAGGGCTGGGACAACCTGACCCGCCACCTGCGCGGCAAGGGCTTCGCCGAGGACGAGCTGCTCGCCGGCGGCCTCGTGGTTCAGGGAACCCGCGGCGTCTATGACCGATTCCGTGGCCGCCTGCTCTGGCCGATCCGTGACCTGGCCGGTGACGTCGTGGGGTTCGGGGCGCGCAAGCTGTACGAGACCGATGACGGCCCGAAGTACCTCAACACCCCTGAGACCCCGATCTACAAGAAGAGCCAGGTGCTGTATGGCCTCGACCTGGCCAAGCGGGACGTCGCCAAGCAGCAGCGGGCCGTCGTCGTCGAGGGCTACACCGATGTGATGGCCTGCCACGTTTCCGGTGTCACGACAGCGATCGCGACCTGCGGTACGTCCTTCGGCGCTGAGCACATCAAGGTGCTGCGGCGCCTCCTCATGGACGATGACTTCATGCGTGGCGAGGTAATCTTCACCTTCGACGGAGATGCAGCCGGTCAGAAGGCGGCGCTGCGAGCCTTCACCGAGGACCAGCGCTTCGTCGCCCGCACCTTCGTCGCCATCGAGCCGACCGGGCTCGACCCGTGCGACCTGCGGCTGTCCCACGGTGACGAGGCGGTCCGCGAGCTGGTCGACCGCCGGGTGCCGCTGTTCGAGTTCGCTATCCGCTCCGTGCTGGCCACCCACGACCTGGCCACGCCGGAGGGCAGGATCGCCGCGTTGCACGAGGCGGCTCCGGTCGTGGCCCAGATCCGTGATGTGTCCTTGCGCCCTGAGTACGCGCGCTCCCTTGCCGGTTGGCTGGGCATGGAGATCCAGCCGGTGATCACGGCCGTGCAGCAGGCTGCGCGGACCGGAGGACGTACGGCCCCGGTGGCCGGCCGAGGTCAACCTGCAGCAACCGCGCCGATCCAAGCCCCGAGCGCTGCGGCTTCTGGCGAGCAGCCCTACCGTCGACCCAACCCCGCCGACCGCGCCCAGGCCGTGGACCGCGAGGCGTTGAAGGTCTGCCTGCAGGTCCCAGGCCTGGTCGATGACGGCTGGGCGGGACTCGGCCCGGACGCGTTTCCCGAGCGCGCCTACTCAGCCGTGGCTGCGGCGATCCTCACCGCCGGGGGGCCGGCGACCGGTGCCGAGGCGCCCACGGCCTGGGTTGATGCCGTGCGCGAAGCAGCGGCGCACGAGACGATTCGATCGCTGATCACTGAGTTGGCCGTGGAGCCCCTGCGCAACGACGGCCCGGCGGACACTCGCTATGTCAGCGAACAGGTGGCCAGGGTGCGGGAGCGGCTCGTCACCAAGAAGGTGGTCGAGCTCCGGTCTGAGCTGCAGCGGGTCGACCCGGAGAACCTCACCGAATACAACCGGGTGTTCGCTGAGCTGCTCGTGCTCGAACAGCAGCGACGCGACCTCCGCGAGGTTGCGCTCGGCGCCCAGTGACCGGGTTCCTGCGCCGGCGACGCGATCCGTTGCTCGATGCTGAGGTGCGGCCGGGGGAGCGGGTGATGGCGCATGCCCGTACGCCCTCCGGTGCGCCGGTGGTGGTCACGCCCGAGGCGCTCTATCTGCCGCAACGGTCGGGCGAGGTGCGGCGCATCGCCTGGGACGACGTGGTGAGTGCGGTGTGGGAATCACCGGTGCTGGAGGTGCTCGAGGCTGGAGCCACGGTGCCGGCGAGAGTGCTGCTCGAGGAGCCAGGACGGGTCCCGGAAGCCGTCCGCGAGCGGGTCACCTCCTCGATCGTGGTCTCTGAGCGAGTGCTGCTGGCCACAAGTCCGGAGGGCGACGCCGGAGCCCGGATCTCGGGCCGTCGGATCCCGGCGAGCACCGAGCTGCACTGGACGGTGACCTTCGATCTGGGCCTCGACCCGGCAGATCCGGTGCTGCGCGCTGCCGCCGATCGTGAGTTGGCCAGGATGCGCGAGTGGTACGGCCCGTGATCCGCTGGCGGGGTCTGGTGAGTTTCTGGGAGCCGCAGGTCGGCTGATAACCTGCCCCGGCGCTTTCGAGCGATCCCGCATAGCTCAATTGGCAGAGCAGCCGACTGTTAATCGGCAGGTTGAAGGTTCGAGTCCTTCTGCGGGAGCCCCCGAGGTGGCCCACCCAACAAAAGCCACGAGAAGCTGTACCCCGTGACTTCACTGACCCGGTGGGCGACTTCCCTTTCGTTGGTGCAGTGTCGTATGCCTTTCTCCCAGGCCCGCCATGTCTCGTTGTTGATCCCCGTGGCCCGCTGGGCTTGTGTGTAGTTCCAGCCCATCGCGGTCCTGACCAGCGCTAGCCGGTATCGGAACTCATCCGGTGGCACGTTGCCATCGGGCCATGCGATAGCGGTACTCATACCGCCAAGGTACGCACATTTCGGCACATAGCAACACTGTGCGGGAAAAACCATTCCTCCGAGGGACTTGACATCACACCGCGACGGGTACAGTCTGTGGG
>JANPBY010000174.1:0-13750 GCA_031430645.1 Actinomycetes bacterium | reverse complement strand
AGCCGCCGAACCCGCCGCCAGTCATCCGCGCGCCAAGAGCTCCTGCTGCGAGCGCGGTTTCGACGGCGAGGTCGAGCTGGGGGACGGTGACCTCGAAGTCGTCGCGCAGCGACCGGTGTGAGGCTGTCAGCACGGGTCCGATGGACTCCAAGGAGTCGGGTGCTCTGGCGACCAGCAGGCGTACGACTTCGAGGACTCGGTCGTTCTCCGTGGTCACGTGGCGCGCCCGCTTCTCGCGCAGCGGCCCGAGCAGGTCAGCGGCAGCCGCGATCTGGGCCGGTGTCACGTCGCGCAACGCGGGGACGCCCAGCATCCGGGCGGCTTCCTCGCACGACGTACGTCGTGCGGCGTAGGCGCCGTCCGCGAGCTGGTGAGGGGTTTTGGTATCAGTGACCAAGAGGGCGAGTCCGGAGGCCGCCGGGTCGAAGGGGACCTGCTCGGCGCTCAGGGTCCTGGTGTCCAACGCGAGCAGGTGCCCTGCCTCACAGCGCAGCGACGCTGATTGATCCATGACCCCGCAGGGCACTCCGGCGACGACGTTCTCGGCGCGTTGCGCGACCAGGGCCAGCTCGGCCCGGTCGGTCGGGCCGCCGAACAGGTCGACGGCGGCGAGCAGCGAGGCGCAGCCCACCGCCGCGGACGAGGACAGTCCGGCTCCGACAGGGACCTCCGAGTGGAGCACCACATCCATGCCCGTAACACCGACGCCGCGTTCGCGAAGCACCCACCAGGGACCAGCGAGATAGGCCGACCAGCCCGGCGGCCGACCGGGGCCGACGTCGTCCCAGCTCAGCACCGCCTGGCCGCGTTCTGTCGATGACAGGTGGAGCTGGTGGTCAGCACGCGGCCGGGCGGCGACCCAGGCCCGTTGGCGCAGAGCTAGAGGCAGGACGAAGCCGTCGTTGTAGTCGGTGTGCTCGCCGATCAGGTTGACCCGCCCGGGAGCGGACCAGACCCCGGCCGGTTCGCCACCGAAGGCCAACCGGAAGGCGTCGACGACCCTGGTCTGAGGCTGTCCTCTCAATGGTCCGGTCCGCCGGGGCGGGCGTCGCGCAGCAGCTGGGCTGCCGTCTCGGGGGCGATGTCGTTGATCCAGACGCCGGCGCCGGATTCGGAGCCGGCGAGGTACTTGAGTTTGCCCGGGGCTCGGCGGATGGAGAAGATCTGCAGGGAAAGGTGAGCCAGGTCCCGGCCCTCGTGGACCGGAGCCTGCTGCCAGGCAGCGATGTAGGGCATGCTCACGCCGAACAGCGCATCGAATCGGCTGAGCACGTCGAGGTAGAGCGCGGGGAACTCCTCCCGCTCGTCCTCATCGAGGGCGGGGAGGTCGGGCACCCGCCGCTTGGGATAGATGTGCACCTCGAACGGCCACCGCGCAGCCTCTGGAACGAAGGCGACCCAGTGCGGGGTCTCCCCGACGACGCGCACTCCGGCTGCCAGCTCGTCGCGGATGATCCGCTCGAAAAGACTCTCTCCCGTGCGCGTGAGGTGTCGGGCGGCTGATCCGAGGACTCGCTGGGTACGAGGAGGAATGAACGGATACCCATAGATCTGGCCGTGCGGATGACTCAGCGTCACGCCGATCTCGGTTCCCCGGTTCTCGAAGATGAACACCTGCTCGACCCCGTCGAGGCGTCCGATCTCAGCGGTCCGGTCAGCCCAGGCTTCCAGGACGAGGCGGACGCGTTCGGGAGTCAACGTGCCGAAGGCGCCGTCATGGTCAGAGGTGAAGCACACGACCTCGCAGCGCCCGACCCCCGGACGGCGGGTCACCAGTCCCGGCTCAGCTCCGTTGAGCACAGGCTCCTCCATCGGCTCGGGACTTCCCGCCAGGGAGGGAAAGCGATTCTCGAACACGACGACCTGATAGTCGGAATCAGGGATCTCGGTGTGATGTCCCTCTCGGGTCGGGCACAACGGACACTCATCAGTCGGTGGGAGGAAGGTTCGGCCTTGGCGGTGGGAGGCGATGACGACCCACTGGTCGAGCAGCGGGTCGTAGCGGATCTCACTCGTGGTGGCGACGGGCGGGAGATCACGCTCATCAAGGCCGAGCCGCTCCGGTGCCGGTGCGACGTCGTAGTAGTAGATGTCGCGGCCATCGGCCAGCAGCCGCTCGGATCGAGTGACCCACGGCGCGGTCGTTCGTGACACGGTCACGGAGCTCCTTCGGCAGGCGATCGGCGAGGCGAGGCAACGATGCGAACATCCCCGGGAGGGACCAGGACGACCGCATGAGCGGTGGAGTCCGTCATGAGTTCCCTTCCGGGCACTGCAAGGGGGACGGCGCTCTCCGTCACCCCGTGGTTCAGCATGAACAGGTAGTCGGTCTCGGTCGTGCTCCGGAGGGTGACTTCCACTCCCAGGGGCACTTCGGCGGCGCGTCGAGCGCCGGCCTCGCTCACCATGCGCTGGAGCAGTGTGGCGAGGGTTGCTGGGTCGGGAAGACATGAGACGTACCAGCCCCCACCGCCGCCGGGCAGTGAGCGTCGGGTCACGGCCGGCTGCCCGCCCAGGTCTCCGGAGCCGTACGACAGCACGACCTCCGCGTCCACAGCGTGCACCGACTCCGTCCACAGGGTCGCGCTCGCGTCAGCTGCTTGGTCAGGGCCACACAGAGCGACTGCGCTGCCGGGCAGCAACGGCGCGTACTCCTCCACCCAGATCCCGAGGAGGTCGCGAAACGGTGCTGGGTAGCCGCCGGGGCGCACTTGGTCATCCGGGTCGACCGCTCCGGAGAAGCAGCCGATCACGACGGTCGCACCGGCGTCGGCGGCAGCGATCACCGAGGCGGCCCCTTCGTCAGAGACGAGATACAACTGCGGTGCCAGAACCACTAAGTAGCCCGTGAGGTCGTGCTCGGGGTGCGCGAAGTCGACTGCTACGCCGTGCTCCCACAGTGGCTGGTACCACGCCAGCAGAAAATCCTTCTGGCGGATGAGATTGGAAGGACGCGAGTCGAGCTCGAGGGCCCACCACGACTCCCAGTCCAAGAGGATGGCGACGTCAGCCTGGCTCCGGGCGCCGGCGACCGGAGCCAGGGCCGCGAGGTCTCGCCCCAGGCGGACGACCTCCTCCCATGAACGTGTACGAGGTCCGGCGTGGGGGAGCATCCCCGAGTGCCACTTCTCCGCGCCACCCAGGGCGGCCCGCCATTGGAACTGCAGGACGCCGTCGGCACCGTGGGCGACTTGTTGCAGGGACCACAGTCGATACGCACCAGACGGCTTGGGTGGATTGACCGAACGCCAGTTGATGGCTGACACGGCTTGCTCCATGAGCAGCCACGGGCGGCCACCGCCCAGCGACCGCATCAGGTCAGCGCCCAGAGCTCCCTCGATCGCGGAGTCAGGGTCGGCGAGGTCGGGGTACCAGTCGTCGCTGACCACGTCTTCCTCGGCTGCCCACCGCCAGTAGTCGGCATCTTTGAACATCCGCATGAAGTTCGTCGTGATCGGTCGATCGGCTGTGGTGTGGCTGCGAATGAGGTCACGCTCAGCGGTGAAGAGGCTCAGCAATTCATCGGAGGAGAACCTGCGGAAGTCCAGCTGCTGAGTGGGGTTCGGGAAGTACGGCGTCCGCCGAGGCGGGATCACCTCGCTCCAAGCGGAGTAGGCCTGCGACCAGAAACTCGTGGCCCAGGCGCGATTGAGCTCCTCCAGAGTTCCGTACCGCTCGCGCAGCCACTCCCGGAAGGCGGTCGCGGACACGTCGCACCAGCAGAACGCCGTGTGTGCCCCGTACTCGTTGCCGACGTGCCACAGGACGACCGCAGGGTGCTCGGCGTAGCGCGTCACGACGCGCTCAGCGAGGGCGAGCGCGCGGTGCCGAAAGATGGGCGAGGAAGGGCAGTACTGCTGGCGGGCTCCGTAGGAAAGCCGTACGCCTTGGTCAGTCACCGGCAACGTCTCGGGCCATCGATGCCCGAGCCACGGCGGCGGCGAAGCCGTGGCGGTGGCCAAATCGACCGCTACGCCGGCCTCAGCGCACAAGTCGAGGACCCGGTCGAGCCACTCAAACGTGAAGCGATCCGGTTCGGGCTCCAGGGCGGCCCAGGAGAAGACCCCGACGGTGACCAGGTTGACCCCTGCCTCGCTCATCAGGGCCAGGTCCTCGGGCCAGCAGCTCTCCGGCCATTGCTCAGGGTTCCAGTCCCCGCCATAGGCCAGTCCCGCGAGGCGTGGGAGCACGGGGCCGGTCATGGAGTAGCGACCGGTTGGACGGCCGTCAGATGAAGCAGGAACCCGGATCCGGGGGCGACCACAGGGAAGGGCAGCCCGACCACACCGAGTGCCTTGCCTGAAGCCATCAGCCCGTCACCGATCGCGGCGTCCCACCACGATGGCGGGAGGATTTCAACGAGTCGAGGAGCGCCTGCTTCCAGACGGAGCCGAACCCGATAGTCACGGTCGCGGTCCAGGCCCGGTAGTTGAACGCGCCCAGGTTGCGCGTCTGGGGACGTGGCCAGCCGGACGTAGGCCAGGAGGGCCTCGGAGGTGTCGCTCGCAACGACGCCGTGCAAGAGAGCTCCGGGGTCGGTGAGGTCGGCCCGCGTGACGTCCCCGGAGTGCAGGAGTGGGCGCAACTCGCGGTAGAGCCCGACCCAACTGCTCAGCTGTCGACGCTCCTCCGAGGTCAGGGTCGTCAGATCCCACTCGATTCCAGCATGCCCGAACAGCGCCGTCAGCCCGCGCATCGTCAAGTCGGTCTCGCGACCCGTGGTGTGCGAGACAGGGGCTCCCACGTGAGCGCCCATGAGTTCGGGCGGAAGAAGGACGCCGGTCCATCGCTGAATGGCCTGGCGCTCGATCGGGTCGTTGGTGTCCGACGTCCAGACCCGGTCGGCGTGCTCGAGAATACCGAGGTCAATGCGCCCTCCACCTGCGGCGCAGGACTCGATCTCCAGGGTGGGGTGCCGTGCGCGAAGCGCGGCCAGCAGGCGATAAACCGCGGACGTCTGTTGATGGATGGCCGGTGATCCATCCGCGCGAACTGCAGCGAGGACGTCGCGATTGTGGTCCCACTTGAGGGAGTCGAGACGGTATTCGGTCACGAGGGCGTCGAGTCGTTCGAGCAGGTAGTCGAACACCTCTGGTCGGGCGACGTCCAAGACGTGTTGATGGCGCCACTCGGCGGGGGCGTTGGCCGCCGGACCGAGTACCCAGTCAGGGTGCTCCCGGGCCAGCACACTGTCCGGGTTGACCATTTCGGGTTCGACCCAGAGGCCGAACTGCAACCCCAGCCCGCGCACGTGGTCGACCAAGGGATGCAGGCCGTGCGGCCAGACCTCTGGGTCGACGGTCCAGTCACCCAGGCCGGCGCGATCATTGCGCCTTCCCAGGAACCAGCCGTCGTCGAGCACGTAACGCTCGGCTCCCACCTCGGCGGCGCGGACGGCAAGGGCGGTCAGTCGACTGAGGTCGTGGTCGAAGTAGACGGCCTCCCAGGTATTGAGGACGACCGGCCTGGGCGACATCGGGTGGTGGGGGCGGGCGCGCAGCATCTGGTGCAACCGCCGCGACAGCCCGTCGAGTCCGTCATCGGACCAGACGAAGTGCACCCAGGGCGAGGAGTACGTGCCTCCGGCCTCGAGCCGGACCTCCCCAGCGGCCAACAACTCGCCACCGCCCAGGACGCCGGCGTGCGGGCCAGCACCGTCAGGGAGCCGCTCGACAAGGTGCTCTCGGTCCCCGGACCAGGCCACGTGCGTGGCCCAGACCGATCCCTTCCGGAAGCCGAAGTCCCGCTCACCCGCCACCAGGAGCAAGGGACCGTCATGGCCGCTCTTGCCGCGCCGCGACGCCCGTCGGTGGGTGCCGTAGGCGATCGGGAGCCGCTGAGCTGAGGCCTCGCGAGCCCATCGCCCGGTCTGGTCGAGCAGCTCGGTGGCTTGATGAGGCAGCGGCATGAGGAGCCGGACGGCCGCGATCTCGAGGACATCGTGTCCCCGGTTGGTCACGGTGGCCCGGGCCCGAAGGACGCCCGACGGCTCGAGGAAGAGCTCGACCGCCACCTCGGTGCCGCTGGCGTTGTCCAAGGAGGAGGTAAGCAGTCGATTGGCCTCGTGTGTCGTGGCGACCTGGCGGAGGATCGTGGGCGCGGACTTCCCGCTGCGGTGCGCCTCAAGACCAGGCGAGCCGGACCAGGCGTCCGCACGCATCGGCACGAGCGTCAGCGGCCAGGGCTGGTCGGGCGCGTGGGGCGTCACCGCCGGAGCGGCCGTGAGGACGCCCGGATCGGGGTGGGCTCCGAGATCGGCCCCCCAGTGCAGCACGCGCGGCACAGCCGCCCCGCGGGCATCGAGAACCACGGAAGTCCCGCCCGCGCGCAGGACCACCAGATCGCCCTCCGCGGGCTCAGCCGCGACATTCACCAAGGAGCCCTCCGCATCCGAGGAGCATGCCGCACCAGCGGTCGCCGAGGAGCCTGGACCACCGAGTGTTTGTACGGCCGAACCGGACACAACGGGCGTCACCAGCCTTCTTACGTGTCATTTCGATAACGACCGTGATCCTAACCCTTTCGCAATGGTTGACAAGAGACCGAAAGAATACGAAGGTCACCTCCATGACATCTGGGCGTAACGCGGCTGCCGCCGTGGCTGCGCCGCTTCCTGTCGAGATGCGGCAGGACCTGATTGGGGAGACCGTAGAGTCCAGCGGCTTCTCCCGGGTCACCGACCTGGCCGAGCGATTCGGAGTGTCGACAGTTACGGTGCGCTCAGATCTGGCGGCCCTTGAGGCTGTTGGTCGTCTACGTCGCGTGCGGGGCGGTGCCGTACCTGCTGGGGCCATCACCGGCGAACGCCCCCTCGAGCAGGTAGCTGTCGAGCAGGAGGCTGAGAAGGCGCTGATCGGCGGCTACGCGGCTTCGTTGGTGTCCTCCGGCGATGTCGTGTTGCTTGATGTCGGTTCAACCACGACTGCGATCACTGAAGCACTGATCCAGCGGCGTGATCTGCGCGATGTCACCGTCGTCACGAATGCACTGAACGTTGCGCTGGCGCTCGAGCGAGCTGCCGACCGCATCACCGTGCTGGTCACTGGTGGGACTGTCCGCCCGCTCCAGCACTCCCTGGTCAACCCCTTCGCCACCTTGCTCCTCGAGCGGCTCACCGCTCACCTCGCTTTCGTCGGCTGCAATGGCGTCGACGTCGAGGGCGGCGTGACCAACGTCAACCTCGCCGAGGCCGAGATCAAGTGCGCCATGCTGAAGGCCGCTCGCCGCCGTGTAGTTGTTGCGGACGGCACCAAGATCGGCGAGGTCGAGGTCGCTCGCGTCTGCGGCTTGGACGAGGTCGACCTGATCGTCACTGACCCGAGTGCAGATCCTCGGGTCGTGGACGACATCATGCGCGCCGGAACGACCGTCACGGTCGTCCGGTGACCGGCTCCGGAGGCTCAGGGCCAACCGGATCCACCCAGCAAGGCCACGCCCGGCCCGGGCCGTGGAAGAACCACGAAAGGAACAACCGGATGCGTATCCGACATGCGGCGGCCGGAGCCATCGTGCTCGCCGTCGCCCTGAGCGCGTGCTCAAGCACCGCTAGCAGCCCGACGGGTGACGGAAGCCCGTCCGTAAGCCCTCCGGCCGAGACCGTGGACCTACGGTGGCGCACCCGGCCGGACAACGATGCCGAGGCCGCCGTCTACAAGGGCATCTCCGACAAGATCACTGCCTCGGGCATCGGTCTGAACCTGAAGTACGAAGCCGGCAACTCAGAGGGCTCGCCCTACCAGGACAAGCTCAAGACCGAGCTGGGCGCCGGTACCGCCCCCGACGTGTTCTGGATCCCAGGCACGGACATCGCTGACTTCGCCAAGGCTGGCCTGATTCTCAACGCCAGCGACGTCTCAGCAGCCGCCGGCTTCAACGCTGCGGACTTCTACGCGGGCCCGATGGATCAGTTGCTCGTTGACCCGGCATCCGGTGTCAAGGCGGACGGGTTCGTCTGGGGCGTCCCGCGCGATGTCTCGACCTTCGCGCTCTATCTCAACCTCGACCTGATCGACAAGGCCGGTGTCGAGAGCCCGATCGAGCTCGCCAAGGCGGGCAAGTGGGACTGGGCGGCCTTCGAGGCCACGGCCAAGGCCATCCGCAACGAGGGTGGCGCTGGCGTCAAGGGTTTCGGTGCCGGTGGCTGGTGGGCCAACTGGGGTTACTTCGTGAACTCCGCGGGCGGCTCGTTCTTCAAGGACGACCGTACGGCCTGCAACCTCGACTCCACCGAGTCGATTAACGGCATCGAGTACTACAAGGGCCTCTACGACGCAGGCTACGGCGTGCCGTTCGGCGAGGACCCGGAGCCCGTGTTCAAGGCCGGCAAGCTCGGCATGTTCATCAACGGTCGTTGGGCCACCCCCGGTGCGCGTGAGATCACGGACTTCAACTGGGACGTCGCGCCACTCCCGACCGGGGCAGCCCCCGGCAAGGACTGGCAGTTCTGGGGTGCCTACGTGATCAACGCCAAGACGGCTGACCCGGCTGCGGCCTGGAAGCTCGTTGCGGAATTGACGAGCATCGAGGTTCAGAACGAGATCTCCTCGCTCGGGGCGAACATCCCCTCGCGGGACTCCCAGGAGGCGAGGGACGCCTTCCTGACCTACACCCCACCGGCCAACAACCAGGCCTTCCTTGATGGGGTCCAGAACGACCCGGTCGCTGAAGGTCCCCTGTGGAAGGGGAACTGGCCGGCCTTCGACAAGGCGTCCGGTGACACCGTCACCGCCTTGATGAACGGCAAGATCACGATCGACAAGTACAAGGAAACGATCTGCAAGGTCACGGCTCCGGCCTTCAAATAGCCGGTAGTACGGCAAGGTAATCCCCGCCGAGGGGTCCCAGGTCTCAACGACCTGGGACCCCCTGCGGGTCCTCATCTCCCGCACCTGCGAGGACGCCATGAGTTCTGCCGTGACCGACGCCCCGGCGTCTCGAATGACGCCCTACCGGGCCGATGACCCAGCCTTCGGGCGCCTGGTCCGCTTGGTCCAGGCGTGGCACGTGGCGCTGGCCGTCGGCGCCATCTGGGTGCTCGTCAATGTTTCCGCCGGTATCTGGGAGCTGACCTCGGTTCCGCGCACCGCCTACGGGGTCCTTGGTTCGTTGCTGCTCGCGCTCAACGTGCTCGCCATTTTTCTCCTCGCCCGCCGCTCCAGGTCCGGGCGGACGCTCTCTTTCCTCGTCAGCGCGCTCGTTGCACTGGGCTGCGTTGTCCTGCTGTTCCGCTCCTTGGAGCTTGCCGAGGGCCTCGATGTGTTCGCGGGCGCCTTCGAGCGGGCGTTTCCCCCCCTCATGCTCGTGTCGGTCGGTGTCATCTGGTGGGTCATCGCCCGTCGGGTGCGCACGCGACTGCTGCCCCCCGGCGCTCTAATCACCGACTTCAACGTCAACGCGGGCGCTGTCCGTGCGGCGAACGCACTGATGTACGCCGGGCTGGCGATTGTTGCCGTGGGCGGCGCCTGGTGGCTGTGGGAGCTGCGACTTCAGAATGCGTTGAGTTTCTTCTGGGACGCGATCAGCGCAGATCCTTGGGGCATCCTCGCGGCGGCGGGGATCCTGGCCCTGGCCACGTGGGCTTTGCGGACCATCATCTCGCCTAGGTCGGCACAGTACTTCGGCGTCGAGAGCGCTCAGGCCGAAGCGCTGACGGGTTGGCTGTATCTCTCGCCGAACCTGTTGGGGTTCTTGGCCTTCTTCGCTGGTCCACTCGTCTTCTCGCTCATTATTTCGTTCTATGACTGGGACGGCCTGAGTCAGGCCGTCTTCATCGGCCTGGAGAATTACACCAAGACCCTCGGGCTGAGCGTCGCCGGCTCAGTCGATGCCCTCCCGGCCGGCTACTCCGAGCTCGTCGGTTTGCCACTCACCGACTCCGTGCTCGGGGCGAGTGATCCGTTGTTCTGGAAGTCCATCCGCAACATCTTTGTCTTCCTCGTCATTGCGGTGCCACTGGCGGTGGGCTCAGCGCTCTTCTTGGCCATCATGATCCAGGTCGGCTACCGGGGCACCAAGGCCTATCGCACGATCTTCTTCATCCCCAGCGTTGCCGGAGTCATCGGTGTGACGCTGATCTGGAAGCAGATGCTCAACTCCACCGTCGGGTTCGTGAACTGGGCGATCGGGGAGTTCAACCAGTTCGTCAACCTCCTCGTGCCGGGGAACCCGCTGCCGGATCGCGTCGAGTTCGGCTGGTTGTCCGATCCAACGTTCGCGCTGTTCGCCGTCATCATCGTCTTCGCGTGGTCGCAGTTCGGCTTCAACACGGTGCTTTTCACCGCCGGGCTCCAGGGCATCAGTCGTGAGCTCTACGAGGCGGCCGAGCTCGACGGGGCCAACGCCTGGCAGGCGTTCCGCAATGTCACCTTGCCTCAGCTCAAGGCGACCACGTTCTTCGTCACCGCGACCACGGTGATCCTGGCGCTGCAGCTGTTCGACATCGTCTATGCCCTCAACCAACCGAACCCTGTGGGGTCACCTGACAACGCCACGCTGACGCCGGTGGTCTACCTCTATCAGCTCGGTTTCCAGCAGAGCGCCTTCGGGCAGGCCAGCGCAGTGGCGTGGGTGCTGTTCATCATCATCTTCTTCTTCACCCTGGCTCAATTTCGACGACAGCGCGCCGATGCGGAGGGGTCCTGATGGCCGCAAACGGGCGCAAGGTCAAAGGCTGGCGTGGACAGCTTTCGAGGATTGCTGTTTACGGCGTCCTCACGGTGGCCGGGATCGTCGTGATGATCCCCTTCCTGATCGCGCTGTTCGGCTCCTTCAAGACCGCGGAGGATGTCTTTACCTACCCACCGAGGCTGCTGCCGCAGGCCCCTGCGACCGTGACGGTCGACGGTGCGGAGCTTCCGGTCTTCAATGTTCCGGTCCCGGCGGGTGGCACCGAGCAGCTAGCTCGGTTGGAGAACGGCACCAGTCTGCGCGAGTTCATCGGGGTCGAGGACCCCACGCAGGTCCTCGTCCTCCCGCGCGAGGAGCTGACCGCGACCGGCACCACCGTCTCTATCGAGGGAGAGGACAAGGACGTCTACGTCGCCACCGTGGACGGTCAACAAGTTGAGTTCTATGACAACCGTTCGCGGATCGGGGGGACCTACATCGACCCGGATGATCCAACGGCCCCACCGGTGTTTGCTGTCGCATCCGCGGTCACCCCGGTGGAGAGCGTGCAGTTCCAGAAGGACAACTACAGCAACGTACTCAAGCTCAACGGCCTAGGCCGAGCACTCACCAACACGGTGCTCATCACCGTCCTCGTGGTCGTCGGCCAGGTGCTCACCAGCATCCTCGGTGGCTACGCCTTCGCCAGGCTGAAGTTCCGCGGCAGGGACAAGATCTTCTTGTTCTATCTCGGGTCGATCATGATCCCGTTCGTCGTCCTGATCATCCCGCTCTATCGATTGATGGTGGAGATCGGCTGGGTCAATGATCTGGTGGCCCTAGTCATCCCGTTCGCGTTCACGGCGTACGGAACGTTCTTGATGCGCCAGTTCTTCGTCAGCATCCCCAAGGAACTGGAAGAGGCGGCAATCATCGACGGCGCTTCTCGTTGGCGGATCCTGTGGCAGATCTTCGTCCCGCTCTCGATCCCCGCCATCGCGACGCTCACGACGTTCTCATTCCTCTACGCCTGGAACTCCTTCGTGTGGCCGTTGATCGTGATCGACTCCGGCAATCAGGAGAACAGCGTTCTGGCCTTGACTCTGGCGACCCTTGGTGGTCGGTCGGCCGATGCCCCCAACCTGATCCTGGCGGGTGTGATGATTGCGATGATCCCGCCGATCACCGTGTTCCTCCTGGCCCAGCGCTACTTCGTGGAGAACGTGGCCAGCAGCGGGCTCAAGGGCTGACGAAACCAGCACGCCCGAGAGCCTCCAGGGCTGCCTGGCCCAGCACGGCTCGGTCGCTAGCCGGGGCGTCCTGCTCCAGCTCGACCAGACCGGCCTGCGGGAGTGTGGCGGCCCAGCCCCGAGCCACCTCCACCGGGTGGAACGAGTCGCCGACGAAGGCGACGAGCCCCACGGGCACCTGGATCCGGCCGAGCTCTTCCCACGTGGGCCCAGGCGAGCGTGACGTGGCACGCAACACGTCGGCGAGGGCGGAGCCGTACGTCGGCCAGGCTTTCGCCAGCTCCTCGCCCACCCACGAACCGTCTTCGGCCTGGCGACAGGCTTCGGCGAGCCCGAGCCTGTCGATCTCAGCTGCGGCGACGTCGGACAACGTCGCCACGTCTTCGGGTGGTCCGGTCCAGGCAGGCAGCACGAGCAGGAGGGCTTCGATGTTGGACGTACGCCCTGCCTCGCTCGCCGCCCAGCGGGCCACTGCATGCGCGCCCAGCGACACGCCGGCCGCGAGCCGAGCTTGGGTGGTCCGGATGGCATGGTCGAGAGCCTCCTCGACCCGCTGGACCGAGCCGCTGCGGTCCTGCAGGGGATGGGTTGCCCAGCCGGTCGCCAGCAAGGCGGGGCCGAGTGCTCGCTGGACGAAGTCCGCCGTCGATCCCGATCCGTGGGTCAGGACGGCGACGGGGGCCGTCGGTCGGCGCTGATCACCTCTAGTCACTGCACCTCCAGACACCGCGCCATCCTGCCTGGTCGGTCCTCGGGGCTACCCTTGAGCTATGGCCGACCTCGCCTCACCTCCTGTCCGAAAGACGTCTGGCCTTCGCCACCGATTGCGTCGGATGGGTGCCGGGGCGGTTGAGCTCGAGGCCGCCGACCTCCGTAGCGAGTCGGAGGAGCTGGGTGCGACGCCCATCACGGCCTGCTGCATGGGCGAGCGCGTGACGGTGGCCGGGACGCTGCGCACCGTGACCTTGCGCCCGCTCGGCGGGGTGCCGGCCCTCGAGGCGGCCCTCTACGACGGTTCGGCGACCGTGCAGGTCGTCTGGCTCGGGCGCCGACGGATTGCCGGGATGATTCCCGGGGCATCCGTGGTCGTGCATGGGCGGCTCACGTCCCAGAGTGGGGTCGCGACGATCTTCAACCCGGCGTACGAGCTGCACGCGTGAGCTCCACTCCGGAACCACCGCTACGCGACGTTTCCCCGCGTCCAGAACCGCCGCGCGGTGCTCGCGACCTCGCCGACATGCTCGGCGGCACCCGCGGGATGGTCGAAGCGACGATCCCCGGAGTGGTCTTTGCCGTCGCCTACCCCGTCACCGGGGCCGAGCTCGGACTTTCGCTGGCCATCGCGCTGGCGTCCGCCTTCATCCTCGGTGTTGTGGCCTTGTGGCACCGGCGCCCGATCCAACAGGTGATCGCGAGCCTCATTGGTGTCGGCATCATGGCCGGCTGGGCAGCCTGGCGTGGTCAACCTGAAGCCTTCTACTTTCCCTCGATCGTCAAGAATGCCGCCTATTGCGCGATCTACGCCGTTTCGTGTCTCGTACGCTGGCCGTTGCTCGGGGTCGTCCTCGGCCCGCTGCTCGGTGAGGGCACGGCCTGGCGCAAGGACCCAGCCCGCTACCGGGCCTACCTCTGGGCCTCGTGGGTGTGGGTCGCCATGTTCGGGATCCGGCTGGCCGTGCAGGTGCCGCTGTACCTCGCTGAACGGACCACGGCCTTGGGGTTCGCCAACATCCCGCTGGGCTTGCCGCTGTTCCTGCTCACGTGTGGGATCACCTGGGCGATCCTGCGCTCGACCCACCCGGTCCACCCCGACGAGATCCCCGCCGAGGAAGAGCGCTGAGTGTGCCGTTTTGCACGCGACACGCGGCGTGTCGCGTACAAAACGTCACACTCAG
>JANPBY010000173.1:0-3222 GCA_031430645.1 Actinomycetes bacterium | reverse complement strand
CGGTGCAGGGCGAGCATGGGTGCGAGGCGGAGCCCGTACAACGTGTTGCGAACTCCTAGGAGCACTCCGGTGGCCGCTCCGGACCAGGGTGAGCCGCCCGAACCCAACACTCCGATGAAGGCGAACTGTGACCCTCCAGTGAAAGCGAGCACCGACAACGCGCACGTCTGCAGCACGGTGAGCCCCGAGGTGACGCCGAGAGCGCCGTAGGAGACTCCATAGGCACCGACGGCGATGCCAACCCCTGCCGAGTCACGGAGCACTGTCCCGCGAACAGCTGGCCAGGTGGTCACTCGTATGATCATGCCCGACTCGTGCTGGCAGTTCGCGGGGGTGCCAGGAGGGTGGATGCCATGAGCAAACGCGCGCGATTCCGGGAGTGGTGGCTCGTCAATCCCTCGCGTATCCGGATCCGTCGGCTCAACCGCGCTTTTGCCCGATCGGTGACTCCGGAGATGCTCGTTCTTGACGCGGGCTCGGGGCAGGCCCCCTACCGGAATCTGTTCGCGCACGCCCGGTACGAGACCGCGGACTTTGCCAAGTTGTCCACCGACTATCACCCCCTCACGTATGTCTGCAACCTGACCGACATCCCCGTTGAGGATGCCCGTTTCGACCGGATCGTCTTCAACCAGGTGCTCGAGCACGTGCCCGACCCTCCGGCTGTCCTGGCCGAGCTCGCTCGCGTACTCAAGGACGATGGCGCCATCATCTGCACCTGCCCGTTCTTTTACCAGCCCCACCAGATCCCGTACGACTTCTACCGCTACACGCAGTACTCCCTGCGCCGACTGTTTGAGGATGCTGGCTTCGAGGTCGAGAAGCTCACGTGGTGCGAGGGCTATTTCGCGACTGTCGGCTTGCAGTTCCAGCAGATGCACGCCTACCTGCCGCACCGGCTTCGTGGCCATGGACTCGGCTGGCGGTGGTGGCTCGTGGCTCCGATGGTTCACGTCGTTCGCCTCGGGGCATTCGTCCTGGCTGGCGCCTTTGCCCGCCTGGACTTGCACTGGAAATACACCAAGAAGGGCTTCCCCAAGAACTACATGGTGGTCGCCAGGCGGCAAACGCGTGGCGACATCGAGGGTCCTTAGGAGGGTTCCCTGGGATTCTCGCCGGGACCGATGTGGTCGCCCAGCCACTCGATGAGGGGCCGCATCGCCCGCCAGTCTTTGCGGACGCGGATCAGCGCCTCACGCGTGCCGATCCAGCTCTCCGGGGCGTAGGTCCGGGACAGCGTCAGCCCGCGCATCCGCAACAGTTCGATCCGCGGGTGATCAGCGGGCCAACCGCGCGGGTGGGTCTTGAGTGGCTGCCCGTCCAGGACGTAAGGCTTGCGCGCATAGTCGGCGAGCAGTCGCTCGAGCTCGCCGCCTGCTGGCCCGTCCACCACGCCCCGAAACCGGTGGAGTTGTTGGCCCTGCGGGGAATACCAGCCGCCGGCGACCATGAGTCCGGTCGCGGAGATCTGGACGTAGTAGCCCATCGCGTCCTCGACCCCGATGAAGCCGCCCTGGTGATCCTTGTAGGGGGTTTTGTCTTTGGCGAAGCGCACATCGCGGTACGGCCGGAAGACGTGGCCGTGCCCGAATTCCTTGGACAGCTCCTCCAGGAGCGCCATCATCGGGGCGCGTACCGCCTCGTCGTAGGTCGCCTTGTGGGCCGACCACCAGGCCCTGGTGTTGTTGGCGGCCAGGTCATCGAAGAAGTCAAAGCCCGCGGGCGGGAAACCGTCGAAGCTCACCGCCTCATCGTCGCACCCCCTGATCCCTAGGCTGGACGGGTGTCCGCCGCCGGTTTCGGGGTGACCGCCCCGGGCTCACCCGTGCGGCGGGGCCTGGTCCTGGCCCTGGCCGGGGTGGTCATGTTTTCTTTCACCCTGCCATTCACCAAGATCGCTCTTCGCGGCTACGACCCGGTGCTGATCGCGATGGGCCGAGCGGCCATCGCAGGCGTGGTGGCCGTTGGAGTCTTGGCCGTCCTGCGGGTGCGTTGGCCCGGGCGGTCTGCAGCCCGGCCCCTGGTGTTCATCGGCTTGGGGGTGGTCGTCGGGTTCCCCGTCCTCACGACGATCGCTTTGCAGTCCACGACTTCCGCACATGCGGCCGTGGTCATTGCTGGGCTCCCCATCGCCACGGCCGTCCTGGGTGTGGCGCGAACAGGAGAGCGCCCGCCTCGCGCGTTCTGGTATGCCGCGGTGAGCGGGACCGTGGCGCTCGCCTTCTTCGCCTTTTCCCGAGGTGGGGCCTCCGGAGGCGACCTGGTCGCGGATCTGCTGCTCTTGGGCGCAGTGCTCTCGGCGGCGTACGGCTATGTCGAGGGGGCCGTGCTCTCCAGGCAGATGCCGGGGTGGCAGGTGATCTCCTGGGTGCTCGTCGTCCTGCTGCCGCTGACTGTCACGACATCTTTGGTCTCGGTCGTGTGGATCGACTCGGCACGCGTCCCGACGGTGGAATCGACGGCAGCGCTGTTGTATCTCGCTCTGGTGTCGATGTATGTGGGGTTCTTCGCGTGGTACGCCGGTTTGCATCGCGCCGGGGTTGCTCGGGCGTCGCAGGTGCAGCTCCTGCAGCCGCTGCTCACTTTGCTCTGGTCGGTGCTTCTGCTGGGCGAGACCGTCGGTCTGCTCACGATCCTTGCTGCCGTCGCCGTACTCGGATGCGTGGTGTGGACGCAACGGGCCAGGTCGAGTCCGGTCCCGGAGGACCTGGCGCCTGAGGCTCCGTAGCGGGCGCGTGCATCCGTGCCTGATCACGGGGGGAGTGCGGCTGTCAGTCGACGAGGGAGGTGTGCAGGCGGACCTCGGTCAGGGTGACCGCGCCGCTGCCATCGAGGTCAAGGGTCCGGTGAGCGCCGTCCGCGGCCCAACCGCTGTCGACAAGAAAGGCCCGGCCGATGTCGTCGTGGGCCTCGACCCACGCGTACGCCGCGGTGAACCCGGCCGCGACCATGGCGTCGGCTGCAGCCTGGAGCAAGCGCGAGCCGTGCCCGCTGCGCCTGTGGTCGGGGTGAACCGCGAGGGCCAGCAGGTCGGCGTCGACGGAAGGGTCCCGGTCCGGGTCGGCGGCCGGCGCGGTTGCGGCGACACCGGCAACGAGGGCTGCGTCGCCGTCGCCGGCCACGGCCACGAGGACTCGATGCCGCGGCGATGGGGGTCGTACGGCCGCTTCGGTCCACTGTCGGGTCAGCGCCTCGACGTCTAGACCATCGAGGACGGCATCG
>JANPBY010000172.1:0-8968 GCA_031430645.1 Actinomycetes bacterium | reverse complement strand
GGCCAGGGCGCGGTGGTTAGGTTCGGTGGTCGCTCGGAAGTGGCGGGCCAGGCTGCTCAGCTTGCAGTTCGGCACCTCGTCGCGGCCCAAGATGCGGCGGGCTAGCCGGGCGGTGTCGAGCACGGCCAAGGAGGGCCAGGGTCGCTCGCACCGCGTGGCGGCCGCGCGCAAGAAACCGACGTCGAATGGAGCGTTGTGGGCGACCAGGACGGCATCGCCGGTGAAGGCCAGGAACTCGGGGAGCACCGTCTCGATCGACGGGGCTGAGGCAACCATGGCATCGGTGATGCCGGTCAAGACGCTGATGAAGGCGGGGATCGGGGTGGCCGGCCGAACCAGGGTCTGGAACTCACCAAGCACCACACCGCCCCGAACTTTGACCGCGCCGACCTCGGTGATCGTGGCGTCGTGCGGGGAGCCACCGGTGGTCTCCAGGTCGACGACGACGAAGGTGATCTCGTGGAGGGGGGAGCCGAGCTCGTCGAAGGAGGTCTGGCGGGGGGCGGAGCTGCGATCAGGAGCGGGCATCGTGGGAGCGACGGTACGAGGGAGCACCGACAGGTCGCGGCAGGCGCACCGACCACGCCGTGCGTCCGACCAACCGAGGGGTATAGGCCACGATCCGTCGGACGCGCGGATGGGCGGGGTGGCGGGGCGCGCGTACGCTCCTCGACGTGGCCATCTCCCTTCCTGGACCAGACTCCCGCTGGCGCTGCAGCCGCTGCGGCAACCTGACTCGGTTTGACGTGACGCGGTCCAGCCGGGTGCGGGAGTACGTCCACCTGGAGCTCTCGGGGGCCCCGCAGGTGGAGGAGCGCGAGGTCCTCGAAGAGACCCTCGAGTCGGTGCGCTGCCGTTGGTGCAACGCCGAGGACACCGTCGAGCTCGTGCCGCGGCCAGAAGCTGCGCCAGACAGTTCTTCTGCTCCAGACGTATCTTCTGCTCCAGACAGTGTCCGGTGAGCGAGGAAGAGACTCCCGTTCAGCAGGCCCTGCCCGGGCCCGTGCGCGAGCGAGTCCTCTCCCTGGCGGCCGAGGCGCTCGGGGCGCTGCCTCCGGGAGAAGTCCCCGCCAGGCTGCGGGCCGTCGCCCGGTTCGCCCCGGCCCGCAGGGCCAAGCTCGGCGCCGGTCCCTTGTCGACCGCGCTGGACAACGATCCGGTCTTCCTCGCGCGGGTCGCTGAACTGGCCCGGATCCGCGCGCCGGAGCTGACCGCCGAGCTCGACGCCGGTCACGTTCCCGCTGCGGCGGACCCGGCCGAGCTGGCCGCCTTGGCCTACCTCCTTCGTTCACCGGACTGGCCCGCGCGCGTAGTCGCCGCGGTACGGGCGTTGGAGGAGGCGTCTCGATCGGGGCGCGAGGTCGAGCAGGAGGCCGTACGGCTGCGGGCTCAGCTGGAGGCTCTTCGGACCCAGGGTCGAGCGGCCCTGGACGAGCAACGCCGGCTCACCGCTGAAGCACGGGCCGAGACCGCAGCCCTGCGCCGGGCTGTCGCCGACGCTCGCCGGGACGCCGCTGCCGCGGAGGTCCGGGCTAAGGAGGAAGTCGAATCGAGAGCCGCTGCCGGCCTTGAGGCCGATCGCCGGGTCACAGCTGCGGACAGTGAGAGCCGGCGTCTCCGGGAGCGGCTTGCGGAGGTGGAGCAGGCGCTCGAGGGTGCGCGGCGCGCTTCCAAGCAAGGACGCTCGGCCGAAGACGTACGCCTGCGGCTTCTGCTCGACACTCTCGTCGATGCCGCGGCTGGTCTGCGTCGTGAACTGGCTCTGCCACCGGTAGCGGCTGGTTCCCGGCCGGGCGACGCGATCGCCGACTCGATGGGGGAGCAGGGCGTCGGGTCAGGGACCCGCGCGGCCCGCTCTCGGGCCCTCCTGCCCGACGACCCCGCGGTCCTGGATCAGTTGCTGGCCCTGCCTCAGGTCCACTTGGTCGTCGACGGCTACAACGTTACCAAGACTGGCTATGGAAGCTTGCCCTTGGATGCTCAGCGGACGCGCCTGCTGACCGGCCTGGCCGGTCTGGCTGCGCGGACTGGGGCGGAAGTCACCTGTGTGTTCGACGGAGCCGCGCTCGACCAACCCGTCCTCGGGTCCCAGCCACGAGGGGTCCGCGTGCTGTTCTCGCCCGCCGGGACGACCGCTGATTCGGTGATCCGACGGCTCGTGCGGGCCGAGCCGACCGGCCGAGCCGTGGTCGTCGTGTCCAGCGACCGTGAGGTGGCTGAGGGCGTAGCGGCTGCTGGAGCCCGTCCGGTCGCCTCGGCAGCGCTGGTCCGTCGGCTCGACCGAGGCTGAACCGGGCTGCTCGACCCTCGTCCGGGTGAAACTGTCGGAGCCCCGCTCTAGCGTCCTCGACGAGAGGAGGTGGGCGCCGTGCTCATCGACTGTGACACCTGCGAGGTCCGTGACATCGCCTGCAACGACTGCGTCGTGACGGTGCTCCTCGGACCAACGCGTCTGGACGCCGGGGGCGCCACCTTCGCGCCTCGGCTGCCCCTGGCTGACCTGGCTGACCTGGCTGACCTGGCCATGGCCCCTGCCGGGATGGTTGAGATCGGCGACGAGGAACGAACCGCTCTCTCGGTGCTTGCGGAGTCCGGGTTGGTTCCCCCGCTGCGCCTGGTACGCCCGGCGGATCCCAGAGACCGTATGAGGTCAGCTGACCACGCTGTGTGATCCGAGTCACGGCCGCAGGCGGCGTCGGCACCCAAAAGTGCGCGGCAGGTTTGATTCTGAACGGTGGTCGTCGTTAGGGTGCTCTGCAGATGTCGGTCCGATGTCCCCCGACCGGGGGGCTACGGCATCACCGCCGAGTTCGATGTGGGGTCGCAGTCGCGCCCGTTGCAGCCAAGATCGCAACAGGTAAGGCTCGGAACCATGCGGAGCCGGGGAACCATGTTCCCGGGGTGAATCACTGGCGATCCGTCGCCGGCGTAGGGCGTACTTCCCCGCCCGAACCCGTCAGCTCACCCGGTAGGCGGTTCGAGGAAGAGGAGAGCCGCCTTCGTGGCGTCCCGCCGAACGATCGTTTCCCGTCGTGTGCTTGCCCTCAGCGCTGCAGTGGTGTGTGCGATCACTCTCGCGCCCGCAGTCAGCCAGGCCGATCCTCAGCCCTCGATCGACGAGGTCGAGCGCCGCGTCGAAGCCCTGCAGGAGGACGCCGAACACGCCACCGAGGACTGGCTGGGCGCCAAGCTCGAGGCTGAGAAGGGCCAGCAAAAACTCGACAAGCTCAACGCAAAAGTTGCTCGATCGGAGAAGCGGCTCGCTGAATTGCGCCGTGCTGTTGGCGGATTCGCCGCGTCGGCCTACCGATCCGGCGGGATGGACCAGAGTTTCCAGCTCCTCCTCGCTGACGACCCCAATGAATTCCTCCAGCAGGCGAGCGACCTCGACGGGATCGCCCGCCGGCAGGCCGACATCCTCCGCAAGGTGTCCGTCGCCAGCCTGCAGCTCGCCGACGACAAGCAGATCGCCAAGCAGCAAGCCGCGGCACTGGAAGACACCCGCGCCAGCATGGCTACCAAGAAGCGGGCTATCGATGCCAAGGTCGGTGAGGCCGAGCGACTGCTCTCCTCGCTGAAGGCCGAGGAGCGCAAGAAGCTCGAAGCACGCCAGGCTGCCTCCCGAGCGGCCGCAACAGCTGAGGCCCGTGCGGCGGCGGCTGCTCGGCCCACCAGGAATCGCGACAACGGCGGATCCTCGAACTCTGGGTCGTCTGGCGGCGGATCGAGTGTCGCTCCGTCGGGTCGCGCTGCTGGGGCGGTGGCCTTCGCCCTCAACCAGGTGGGCAAGCGCTACACCTACGGCGGCACGGGGCCGAGCGCGTACGACTGCTCCGGCCTGACCCAGGCTGCCTATCGTTCGGTTGGGGTCTACCTCCCGCACCAGTCCGCGGCGCAGTACGGCTCCGGGCGCCGCATCCCCGCTTCCCAGCTTCGCCCTGGCGACCTGGTCTTCTACTACTCCCCGATCCACCACGTCGGCATGTACATCGGAGGTGGTCGCATCGTGCACGCGGCCAACCCTTCGTCCGGCATCAACATCGCAGGGCTGTACTCCATGCCGTTCGTCGGCGCAGTTCGCCCCTGACCCTGCGGGTCTGTGCGTGAACCCGAAGGTCATCGTCGGGTTCACGCTGGGCGTATTCGTCTCTGGAGTTGTCGGCTGCGGGCCGCCCGTACGCCCGGCTGAGGTCCCGTCGAACACGCTCGCGACGGCCTCGCTGGCCGGCGCTGAGGTCGTAGCAGCCTCTGGGACGACCGTGCCGGCCGACCTGCTCGCCGAGGTCGCTCGCACGGCAGACCGGGGGCGCAGGTCCGTAGACGCTGTCTGGGGGTCGAACTGGGCGCGGTCAGTGACGGTGGTGGTCGGGACTCGCGAGGATGTCGAGGAGGTCCTCGGTCCCACGACCGGGCTCCCGGCGGCAGCCGTCACCTGGCGTCCCGCGGGTTCGGCCCCGAGCGCGGCAGCTCAGGTGCTCATCGACGAGGCGGTCTGGCGGTCGCTGCCGGCCTCCGCCCAGCAGGTCGTGCTCACGCACGAACTGGTCCACGTGGCCACCGGGTCGGTCGAGTCCCAGGCACCGCGCTGGTTGGAAGAGGGTCTGGCCGACTACATCGCCTGGACGGGCACCACCGTGCCGGTGCAGACAGCGGCCCGCGAGGCGCTTGAGGCGATCGCCAGGACAGGTCCGCCGCAAGCTTTGCCCGCAGACTCCGACTTCGAGCTGGGCGGGCTGTCGGCGGGGGCTGCGTACGGCGAGGCGTACGTGGCGGCCCGGCTGATCGCCCAGACGTACGGCGTCGACGCCCTGCTTGAGATCTACCGCGGCAGTAGCGCGGACCTTGCGCGGCCGCCCGAAAGCGCTGGCTCGCCAACGGCGATCGAGGTGGAAGCCGCTCTCGAGAAGGCTGTGCGCGTGGCCACCGGCGCAGGACTGGATGACCTGGTGCGGGCGTGGCAGGCCGAGCTCGCGCGGCTTGCGTCCACCACGCCCTAAGGTCGCGACCATGCCCCGGACTCTGGTCGTCACCAATGACTTCCCGCCGAGGCCAGGGGGCATTCAGACCTTCATCCAGGAGTTGCTCGTCCGACAACCGCCGGAGGCCGTGGTTGTGTACGCCTCGACGTGGCGGGGCGCCGAGGAGTACGACCGCGCGCAGGCCTTCCCCGTCGTCCGATACCCACACCGGGTGATGCTCCCGATCCCCACGGTGGCAGGGGAGGCCGCCCGGCTCCTGAAGGAGCAAGGGTGCACATCGGTGCTGTTCGGTGCTGCCGCGCCGCTGGGGCTGCTGTCCCACGGCCTGCGTGCGGCAGGGGCCAAACGGCTGGTTGCCCTCACACACGGACACGAGGCGGGCTGGGCCGGAGTACCTGGGGCGGCGCAGCTGTTGCGCCGGGCCACTGACGGCCTGGACGTGACGACCTACCTCGGCCGCTACACCCACGACCGGATCGCCTCGGCGTTGAGCCCGCAGGCGGCGGCCCGAATGGTGCGGCTGGCCCCGGGTGTCGATGTTGGGGTGTTCCATCCGGGAGCAGACGGGGACGCAGTCCGCCGGCGGTACGGCTTCCTAGGGCGCCCGGTGGTGGTGTGTGTGTCTCGCCTGATGCCGCGCAAGGGTCAGGACACGCTGATCGAGGCGTGGCCCCTGGTCCAGGCCGCAGTCCCCGATGCAGGGCTGCTGTTGGTGGGAGGTGGCCCGTCGCGCGAGCGGCTGGCTAAGGCCATCGCGGCTGGGGGGCTCTCGGGGGACGTGGTCCTGACCGGATCCGTGCCGTGGGCTGAGCTCCCTGCTCACTACTCGGCCGGAGACGTCTTCGCGATGCCGTGCCGGACCCGCAACCGGGGTCTGGACGTGGAGGGCCTCGGGATCGTCTATCTGGAGGCGTCTGCGACCGGGCTTCCTGTGGTGGCGGGGGACTCCGGTGGTGCGCCCGATGCCGTTCTTGAGGGCGAGACGGGGTACGTCGTGCCGGGCGGTGACGTTCGGGTGTTGGCAGACCGGCTGATCACTTTGCTGTCGGACAGGGAGTTGCGGATCCGGATGGGGGAGCGGGGGCGGGCGTGGGTCACTCAGGACTGGGGCTGGGAGGCCGCGGCGCACCGGCTCGGAGCTTTGCTCGATCCGGACCAGCCCGTTCCTGCTGATTTCTGACGCGCCATGCCGGCTCCTGACGCGCTGCGTCGGGGAATTGGGGGGCCGGCCAGCCATCCGGCCTCGCTTCGCTCGGCCTCCCGCCAGGCCCGTCCGCGGCCGGCCCCCCAACCCCCCGACCCAGCGCTATCCGCGCCTCCGCGCGAGACCCCTGACCCCGGTGGGCGAGGTCAAGGGTCTCGGGTCAGGCTACTGAGACTGGGACTCGTACTGCTCGGGGCATCAGGAGGAAGGCGGCGGCGTAGAGGATGGCGGCCAGGCCGAGGAGGGCCGGGTAGCCGACGATGAGCGCGGTGTACTCCAGGCAGCCGCCGACCATGGCGCCGAGGAGATTTGCTCCGAACGCTGTTGTCGGGTCGGCGGTGTCTGCGAAACGCTTGGAGAACACGATGTTGGCGAAGAAGATCGGCAGGAAGGCCAAGACTGTGGCTGCGATCAGCCGGGGCCACAGGGGTAGCGACAGCAGGCTGGAGTTGGGGATGAAGTAGGACAACGCCAGGGATGCCGCGAGGAGCGCATACATCACTGGCATCGAGGGCGTTCGGAATCGTCTGGTGGTCTCGACGGCGGCAAGCACCGCCAGGAGCACACCCATGAAGACGATCGCGTTGACCACCCAGGTTGTGCCGAACAGCAACGCGAAGCCGATCACCGATTTTGTCTGAAGGAGCAGGAACGCGGCCCCCAGGAAGAACAGGTCGGCGTAGGGGCGCATGCGTCGGAATGGTCCACCCACGACTCGCACCGAGACCAGGCTGATGAACAGGATCATCGCGATGGCATAGAGGTAGATCGTCGGAATGCCAGGGTCTTTCAGATAGAGGAACGGACGGTTGTCCGATGCCGGCTTCGGCCCGTTGAGGGATGCCAGACTTCGCGCTTCCTCACCTGTGCCGCAGGTCTGGTCTGCAGCGGTCTTACCGATGACGATGACCGCGCGGACCGCGCTCAGGAGGTCGATGCACGGGTCGTGACCGAAGGCTGCAGCGGCGGTGTTGCCGAGTCGGCCGACGAGCCAGTCCTCTCGGTAGTAGTTGTACATGGCGAACGCACCGCCAGGCTTGAGGTGCTCCTGGACCGCCTCGAGGGACTGCTCAGTGAAGAGGTAGCTCTCGAGCCGAAGCTGGGAAGCGCCGGCTACCAACGTCAAGGAATCGGGCAGCGCGAAGATGATGAGGTCGTACTTCTTGTTGGTGCGCTCGAGGAAAGCTCGGCCGTCATTGATATGCGCGGTGACACGCGGATCGCTGTACGGCTTGTCCGGGTTGACCTCCTCGCCGATCTGCTGGATCCGGGGGTCGATTTCCACTGCGTCGATGCGCTTGGCGCCCTTGCTCAGCGCCAGTGCGATGTCGGTTCCAGAGCCAGCGCCGACGATCAGGACGTCGTCAATCGGGTTGTCCCCGATCCTGTCGTAGGGCACGACGTATTGCGGGTCGGCAGCGACCTTGTCGGTCATCCGTCCGAAGTCTTGATGTGGGACCCCGTTGACGTCGATGCGGGTGACCTCACCGCTTTGGGTGGTCTTGACCTTGTAGTACGGCGACCACGAGACGCCGAGCGTCGAAGACTCAAAGACCAATGCCCCGACCATGGCGACCGCCGCCACCGACACCCAGATGGGCGGAACTGGGCCGAGCAGCACGATGATCAGGATTGCGACGATGGTGCCCCACACGAAGGAGGGAGCGCGCAAGAAGCTCAACGCAGTGAAAGAAGCAATGCCCAAGAGGCTTCCGATGAGGTCCCAGCGGTAGGCCTCAAGACGTGGAAGTTCGTTGAAGCAAGCAGCGACCAACTCACCTGGTCCGGCGAGAACAAGTGCCACCACGATGAAGATGATCGGGAGAGCTAGCCACGGCGGGGGCCCGCTCGTGCCCAGGCTGGTGAAGAAGACGACGTCTCCGCTGCCTCGGTTGACGGTCACTGGGAAGGCAGACACCAGCAGGACCAAGGTGGCCAGCGCGACCGGGAAGTAGTACGGACGCCCGCGCGTGGGGTTCCAGCGCAGGAACCCCAGGCCGACACCCAGGAAGGACCCGAGGAGCACGAAGTTGCTGAAGTAACCCAGGTGCACGACGTTGCCGGTGAGCCACCGGATGAGCGCCAGCTCGATGAACAGCATGAGCGCGCTCGCGAGCACGAGGCGAAGACGGACGTTCACAGCGCGGGATCCTTACGGTCGACGGGTCCCGGAGAATCTACCTGGGGTTGGCCCGTCTTCCCGCCAAGGCAGCTACGGGCCGCAGTCGTATGCGGGTGAGGCCGTCGCGGCGATGCCCGTGCAGTTGTCGTGGTTCAGGGCCCGGACCAACAGACCGAAGGCGAAGACGACGATGACGATGAGTGCCGCGACACCGGCGAGCAACAATGCGTACTCGACCGCGCTGGCGCCAGAATCCGGATCGCTAGATTGAAGTTGTTGGCGTCGCACGATGTCCTCCAAGGGCAAGAGTTAGAGGCGGGGAAACGGTCGCGCCGTTTCCCCGCCTCTTTGCGGGCGTAGATCGGGTCAGCAGGTCTCAGTGCTGGTGGTCTTTGCGCCGATGGAGTCGCAGGTGTCCTTGAAGATGTTGTTGATCAGGCCACCGAAGGCGAAGACGACGATAACGATAAGCGCCGCGATGGCCGCGACGAGGAGCGCGTACTCAACGGCCGAGGCGCCCTCTTCGGACTTTGCGGCCTGGATGGTGCGGATACGAGCGAGCATTGGGATTCCTCCGGATTAGCGTTGCTGAACCCCCCTCGGACCCAGCGATAGCCCCATGTTGTCTGAACTCGTCTGTGGGCGATATCGCCGGAGCGTCCA
>JANPBY010000171.1:0-5738 GCA_031430645.1 Actinomycetes bacterium | reverse complement strand
CTGGTCGATCTTGGAGAAGCAGCAACGCGCTACACCGAGCTCGCTACTGAAGTGACTGCCTCGTAGTACCCCGGTATTCATGACCGACGTCCTCAAGGCTCGCGGAGCGCGCGACACATCCCGGCGTGCGCTCCGTGAGCGGGCCGTTTTCCTCGGGCCTGGTCTTCTCTACCTGGCCGTCTTCATGCTCGTTCCCCTCGGGCTCATCCTCAGTTTCACCTTCTTCCAGCGGGGACGATACGGCGGAATTGTCTACGAATTCACGCTGGACAACTTCACAAGGGCCATTGAGCCGATCTACCTGAAGGTTCTCTGGAACTCAGTGCTGATCGCCGGGATCACGACCTTGCTGGCCCTGCTCCTCGGATTTCCGGCGGCCTACTTCATCGCGAACTTGTCGGCGAAGTGGCGGACTGTGGCACTTGTGGCAGTGGTCCTTCCTTTCTGGACGAACTTTCTGATCCGGACCTACGCGTGGATTGTGTTGCTCAACACCGAAGGTCCGGCCAACCAAGCCCTGGTCGCGTCTGGCATCAGAGACGAACCTCTCGAGGTGCTCTACACCAGGGGGGCGGTGGTTCTTGGCCTGCTTTACGCCTACCTACCGCTGATGATCTTGCCTTTGTATGCGGCCATCGAGCGGCTCGACCCACAACTGCGCGACGCGGCCGCCAACTTGGGAGCTGGGCCCTTCCGGGTCTTTCGTGACGTCACGTTGCCTCTGACGCTGCCCGGTGTCATCACCGGGTGCATTTTCGTCTTCGTCCCCAGCTTAGGCAATTTCATCGTCCCTGAGCTGCTCGGCGGCGGGAAATCGGTCATGGTGGGCAACCTCATCCGCGATCAATTCCTCAAGGCTCGCGACTGGCCGTTCGGCTCCGTGCTGGCCCTGTCAGTGATTGCGTTCCTTGCGTTTCTGTTTGTTCTTCAAGCTGTGGCGACACGGCGCGTTCGGGAGGGTGACGCCCGTGCCTAAGCGTCGATGGACGGGCATCACTTTCTGGCTGGTGATCGTCTTCCTCTACTTGCCGATTCTCGTCCTGATCGTGATGTCGTTCAACAGTTCGGACAGCCCCTACTCACTGTCAGGCCTAAGCATGCGGTGGTACGGGGAACTCCTCAACAACGAAGCGGTCATCGAGGGGCTGTCCAACACCTTGATCGTGGCCGTCGGTGCTACCGCCGCCTCGACCGTCCTCGGCACCCTGTTGGCAATCGGCCTGCACAGGCACACCCGTTCCAAACTCCTGGAAGCGACTGCACTCTCGCCGGCGATCATGCCGGACATCGTCCTGGCAATCGGCCTGTTGACGCTGTTCTCCCTCATTGCGATACCACTCGGCCTGCATGCAGTCCTGTTGGCGCACATCGTCTTCGGGACGGCCTTCGTAGCGGCGGTTGTGAAGGCCCGCATGGGTCAGATCGACAACTCTTTGGAAGAAGCCTCGCTAGACCTCGGGGCTGGGCAAGTCTCGACGCTCTTTCGAGTGACGATTCCGACGTTGGCACCTGGGATTCTCGCGGGGGCGCTGCTCGCTTTTACGCTGTCGCTCGATGAGTTCGTCATCGCCTTCTTCACCAACGGGCCGAGCAGCCCAACCCTGCCCATCGTCATCTACTCAATGGTGAGGTTTGGCGTGACCCCGGAGATCAATGCGCTCGCTTCCATCCTGGTGGTCGTTAGCTTCGCTACCGTCCTGCTAGCCCAGCGACTCACACGACTGACGGACGCTGTATGACCAACACAGAGCACCTTCTCGAGATCGAAGGGGTCTCGCGCTCGTTCGGCAGCCTGCGGGCATTGGATGATGTCAACCTCACCATCCGACGCAACGAGTTCTTCGCCTTGCTTGGCCCATCTGGTTGCGGCAAGACCACCCTGTTGCGAATTCTGGCGGGTTTCGACTACCCGGATGCCGGGGCGATCACCCTGAGCGGCCAGGACCTGCTCGGGATTCGCCCCAACCGCCGGCCGGTGAATCTGATGTTCCAGTCATACGCACTCTTCCCACACATGTCGGTTGAGAAGAACGTTGCGTACGGACTCGAGCGCGAGGGCGTACCCAAGGGTGAGGTACGCGACCGCGTGCACGAGGTACTCACAACGGTCGGGCTCCTTGATCGGGCCCCCCAACGACCACATCAACTCTCCGGCGGCCAGCGCCAGAGGGTCGCTTTGGCGCGCGCAATCGTCAAACGGCCGCTCCTGCTGCTGTTGGACGAGCCGCTGTCGGCGCTCGATAAGCAGGTACGCGGTGAGATGCAACTCGAACTCAAACGATTGCAGCACGAATTCGGTATCACCTTCGTGGTTGTGACCCACGATCAAGAAGAGGCCATGTCGATGGCCGACCGAATCGCCGTCATGAACGAAGGCCGCATCGAGCAGGTTGCTACACCGGTCGACTTGTATCGACGACCAGCAAGTTCATTCGTCGGCCAGTTCATCGGCACCGGCAACTTCTTCCACGGCTCGCGCACAGAGGGTGGGGTCGAGGTGCCGGGCGTCGGGGAACTCCCCGGCACAGGGCAGTGCGAAGTTGGCAAGGCAGCCCAATTGTTGGTGCGTCCTGAGTCAATCAAAGTCGTCTCCGAGGGAGCAATCCTGAAGGGTACGGTCGTTGACTCGCACTTCTACGGGGGCGCATCCATCCTCGTAGTTCGCGTGCCGGGTTTGGCAGAACCGGTTTTCATCAGTCGTCCGGGGTCGGAGGACATTGCTCGCCACGGCAGTCTTGGACTGTCCTGGGATGCCGCACACGGCTTTGTGCTAGAGACCTGATCAGTCGACTATCACTGACCTGATCGATCCGATCCACCCTGGTGAGGTCCTGATGGAGGACTTCATCAAGGGGTTCAGGATCACGCAGAACAAGCTGGCGGTGGCGATCGGGGTCCCGCCGCGACGGATCAACGAGATCGTCCACGGCAAGCGCGGGATCACGGCAGGCACTGCAGTGCGGTTGAGCCGCTACTTCGGGAACTCAGCCGAGTTCTGGATGAACCTGCAATCTCAGTACGAGCTGCGGATCGCGCGTCGCGCGCTGCACGAGCAGCTGGATGCGATCTCGCCGCTGCAGACGGCATGATGGATTGCCGCGGCGACCGAGAAGGCCGAGCAGATCGCCCGGACGCTGATCGACGCCGCCCTCGCCAGAGGGAACTCGCCGGGACCCATCAGTCCGCCGTTGGTCCGAGGAGAAGGAGAGTCGACTGATGCCTATCGGCAGGGCCGCGCGACGAGCCGCACGTGAGCGGGTTGTCCAAGAGGCTTTCGGACCCGCTCGGGCCGCTGCTGCTCTTGACCTCCTCGAGCTGCTCGAACTCGCTTGGCACGATGGCTACGGCGAGGTGACCCCACCGGACGACGTCATTGCCGACGTCCTCGTCGTCGCTGGCGGCGACATGGCTTCCCTCGCCACAGCCGCGCGGCTCGCCGTCGAGGATTCGCGCGACCTCCGGCTCGCCGCAGACGAAGTCCGCCAAAGGCCGTCTTGACAGCGCTGTGTCGGTTCCTCTCTGGGCTCGTTAGGGAGCGGGCAAGGTGCCAGTGCAATTCACGTCAAGCCGGAACTCGCGTGGACCGGTATCGCAGGGCGACCGCCCCCGACCGGAACTCGTGGCGATCCACGAGCTCGAGCTGGATGCGCTCGTGCAGACCGGCGAGCAACGTCGGCCCGTGTCCGGCAAGGACCGGCTGTACAAGGAACTCGTACTCGTCGATCAGTCCCAGGTTTGCCAACGCCAGAGGGAGCGTCACGCCACCCACCCACAGGCCCTCGCCTGGCTCCTGCTTGAGCCGCTGAACCGCTGGCCCTAAATCACCTTGCACCAGCTCGGCATTCCAATCGACCCCGCTCAGCGTGCTCGACACGACGTACTTCTTCGCCCGGTCGATGGTCTTGGTGAACGGGACCTCCCACTCATCCATCCAGTCAGGCCAGTTGCCCGTGTCCGGCTGCCGCCACGCCGACTCCATCATCTCGTAGGTCACGCGGCCGAACAGCAGGGCATCGGCTCGTTCCATCTTAGCGGTCCAATAGCGCATCGATTCCTCATCCGGCGGGAGCCCTGCCTCGTGATGGCAGCAGCCGTCGAGCGTGACGTTGATGGCGTATCGAAGTGGTCTCATCTCAAAGCTCTCCCCTGGGTGATCAACTGCCGCGGAGGCGAAGCCAAGCCAGGTATGACGATTGCCCGCCCAGCACCAACCGACTTTAGGTGCGTGGCGGCGGGCCTTGCCGTCCCGTCCGGTTCCGTTGCTGATCCACAGCGCCGGGGTCCGTGCGTCCAGCGTGCCGTCCGGTCTGCGTAGGCGAGAGCCGATGGTCATGAAGCAGTGGTTGCGTTCCAGGGCTTCGGGTTGCTGGAGCAGCCATTGGATGCCCTCGATGAGAGTCAATGGTGTGCGCCCGGCGGCCGTGATCGCGGGCAGGGCCTCGTTGGGGCTCCAGTTGGCCAGGTCGTCTCCGCGCGCGATGTCATGAAGCAGATAGAACGTCGAGGGCGGAGGGCTCGCTTGGTCGATCGCGGTGAATGCGTCAACGTCGGTCATGTCCTCCACGACGAACCCGGGCTTGCCTCCGTGTTGGACGAATCGCGCGAACGTTGAGGCGGAAACCCGGTCTGGGTTAATGGCCAGGAGGGCGTTCTCCACACCGGGTGCCTTGGCGGTGGCGGCGCGGATCTGCGCCTCGGACACGCCGACAATCTCGGGTATTCCGAAGTCGATCAGTCGGTCGACCTGCTCGCCGAGTGTGGGTAGGGGCGTGAGTGCGACGGGCAAGACCGGACCTCCATCGCGACGTTGCGGCCCATTAAGAACGCCGTACCGGGCCTTGGTGTTCCCGAGGATCTCAGGGCGATGTGTAGACGCCGTGGTCGCCGATCCGGCGCCATGCGCAGAACCATTCCCCTTCCAGGCGTTCGATCTGGAACGTCGCCCGACCGTCCGGCGACTTAAAGCTCCAGGTCATCTCCATAATCCGATCGGTGCGCTTGAGCTCAGCGACGCGCAGCGAGGCTGGCCACACGTACGGCGCGTGCTTGTCCGCGGCCGCAGCCCACGCATCGCAGGCGGGAGCGAACTTTTCGAGCACGACCTCTCGGAACGCCTTCTGATGCTCGGGTTTGAGTTTCTTGTAGTCCCGCTTGAACTCATCGCTGCGGCGGAACTTCACGTGTCGAGTTCAGCCAGGAACGACTCGGCGTCATCGGTGACGACCACGCGACCGGCAGCCAGATCCCCGTCGGCGGCACGCTCGCGGTCCTGCCACTCCGGCGTCCAGAACCAGGCCTGGCTTACCGGCACCGCGACCTGCGGGCGAAGCTCGAGCACGCCGTCTTCCCGCTCGGTGACCTCAACCTGGGCACCAGGGCGGTCCAGTTGGTAGCGCTTACGCAACTCGGGCGGCAAGGCGAGCACTCCTCGGCTTTGGAGCGTGAGGAACTCGTGGTATCTAGCTGGCTGCGTCATCCCGATAGAATGCGGCAATGCCGCTTTGCCGTCAAGCCGCAGATGACTGTTCGATGTCGATCAGCGTGGGCGAGAGCCAGAAGCGGTTCGTATCGGGTTTGTCGCTGCATCAGTCGCAGGCTGCGCAGCCGGTGACCGGCTAGCCAGACCGACCCCACCGTGACGACCGCGAGGAGTACGACGGCGGTCCCGAACTCGACGGGGGAGTTGACCCCCGCTGACTGTGACGTTTTGTACGCGACACGCCGCGTGTCGCGTACAA
>JANPBY010000170.1:0-2946 GCA_031430645.1 Actinomycetes bacterium | reverse complement strand
GGACGGAGTACGGCGACAACCTCTTCCGGCTCAAGGACCGCCGCGGCAACGACTTCCTGCTGGGTCCGACCCACGAGGAGATGTTCACGCTGCTCGTGAAGGACCTGTACTCGTCCTACAAAGACCTCCCGCTGTCGATCTATCAGATTCAGATCAAGTACCGCGACGAGGCCCGCCCTCGTGCTGGCATCCTGCGCGGTCGCGAGTTCGTCATGAAGGATTCCTACTCCTTCGACGTCAACGATGCCGGCCTGCAGGTGTCCTACGACAAGCACCGCGACGCCTACATCAAGACCTTCGATCGCCTCGGCCTACCGTACGTCATCGTGGCGGCGATGTCCGGGGCGATGGGTGGCTCGGCCAGTGAAGAGTTCCTCGCGCCGTGTGAATTCGGCGAGGACACCTACGTCCGCAGCGCAGGGGGCTACGCGGCCAACGTCGAGGCCGTCACCACGGTCGCGCCCGCCCCCCGTGCTTGGGACGACCTGCCGGCCGCGCATGTCGAGGACACTCCCGACACACCAACGATCGAGACCCTCGTTGCCGCGGCTCGGGCGATGTTCCCCGACCGGGAGTGGTCGGCTGCGGACACGTTGAAGAACGTCGTAGTGATGCTGCGCCACCCCGAGGGGAAGCGCGAGCCCTTGGTGGTCGGACTGCCTGGCGATCGCGACGTGGATCTCAAGCGGCTCGAGGCGGTCGTCACTCCGGCCGAGGTTGAGGCCTTCGCTGAGGAGGACTTCGCCAAGCACCCATCGCTGGTCAAGGGCTACATCGGTCCGGGGGTTCTGGGAGAGAAGAACGCCAGCGGACTTCGCTATCTTCTCGACCCACGCGTCTCCGACGGCACCGCCTGGATCACCGGTGCGGATGAGGCTGGGCGGCATGTCTTCGATTTGGTCAAGGGGCGCGACTTCGACGGTGACGGAACGATCGAGGCGGCTGAGGTACGTGCCGGCGACCCCGCCCCCGACGGGAGTGGTCCGCTCGAGCTCGCCCGCGGCATCGAGATCGGCCACATCTTCCAGTTGGGGCGTAAGTACGCCGAGGCGCTCGGTCTGAAGGTCCTGGACGAGAACGGCAAACAGGTCACGGTGACGATGGGCTCGTACGGCATCGGCGTGTCGCGGGCGGTGGCGGCCTTGGCCGAGACGACCTACGACGAGCTCGGGTTGTGCTGGCCGCGCGAGGTCGCACCTGCTGACGTCCATATCGTCGTCGCGGGGAAGGACGACGCGTTGTTTGCCGCCGCCGAGCAGCTTTCATCCGACCTCGATGCCCGCGGGGTTCGGGTGCTGGTCGACGATCGACGCGGCGTCTCGCCGGGGGTGAAGTTCAAGGACTCCGAACTCCTGGGGCTGCCGACCATCGTCGTCGTCGGCAAGGGACTGGCCGACGGGGTGATCGAGGTCAAGGACCGGCGCACCGGTGACCGGGTCGAGGTGCCGGTCGCTGATGTGGCCGATCACCTGGTCACTCTGGCTCGCACCTGATCAACAACGCCGTTCAGTCGAGTCCGGGGGTCCACTCCCCGGGGGCGAGGCGCACGGGGAACGGTCGCTGCACCTCGAGCTCCTCGCCCGGCCCGACCACGGCTTGCTCGACGTACGCGCCGTCGACCAGATCGAGGATCGTGACGGCGGGTGCGAGCGGGTCGACGATCCAGTACGACGGCACGCCGATCTCGGCATAGACCTGCCGTTTGCGGCGGACGTCCGTGCGCCAGGTCGAGGGGCTGAGGACCTCCACGACGAGGAGAGGCACGACGGTGTCGTCGCGGTAGCCGGCGCGGGGCTTGACGGCCAGGTCCGGCTCCAGGTGTCTGCGGGTGCCGACCGTGACGCCGACCGGCCCGCCGATCATCAGCAACTCGGGTGGACACGCAGCGTCGAGCACCTTCGCCAGGTCGAAGGCCCGCACCTGATGGCGTGGGTCAGGACACGGGGTCACGAGCAACTCACCGTCGATGAGCTCATAGCGTTTGCCGTCCTCGGGCAGCGCATCGAGCTCGGCAACGGTCCAGTTCTGCGCCGCAAGGCTCTTCACCTCACCCATGGTGCCCTCCAGGTCGGGTCTCGCCAAGCATGATTGTTCGGCCGCCTTCGCCGCTGGCTACGTCCACAGGGCTGCGGATGTGGGTGGATAGCCTCCTCGCCATGGCCGTTGAGGCAGTGATCTTCGATTGGGGCGGCACGCTCACCCCCTGGCACACGATCGACCTGCGTGAGCAGTGGCTCGCCTACACCTGTGTCTACGACCCGCTTCGGGCCGACGAGTTGGCCGGCGCGCTGCTCGCCGCCGAGGCTGACTCCTGGGCGGCGGCCCGCGACCACCATCGCTCGGCCACCCTCGATGAGGTGTTCAGGGCTGCCGGCATCCAGCCGTCAGGGGAGGCGCACGTGACGGCGCTCGCGGCCTACGAGCTGGGCTGGGAGCCGCACACGTGGACTGATCCCGCAGTCGCGCCGATGCTCGAGGACCTTCGGGCGCGAGGCTTGAAGGTGGGGCTGCTGTCCAACACGTTGTGGACCCGGGAGCACCACGAGTACGTGCTGGCGCGCGACGGCATTCTCGATTTCTTCGACGGGGCGGTCTATTCCAGCGAGATCCCCTGGACCAAGCCGCATCCGGAGTCGTTCTTCGCCGCCATGCGCGCCATCGACGTTGAGGAGCCGGCTGGGTGCGTCTTCGTCGGTGACCGTCCCTTCGACGACATCCACGGCGCTAAAGCCGTCGGCATGCGGGCTGTCCTCGTGCCGCACTCCCAGATCCCGGCCGATCAGCGAGGTCACACCGAAGGTGACCCCGACGCCGTCATCGGTTCCCTCGCCGAACTGATCAGCGTCCTCGACACCTGGCTCTGACCCCCGCTGTGTGGGTGGTTGTTTTTGGGGCACGGCGCCGGGGGGGGGGACACACAGAACCCGAGGCCGGGGGGGGGGGGGG
>JANPBY010000169.1:0-6114 GCA_031430645.1 Actinomycetes bacterium | reverse complement strand
CGGCTCCACCAGCCCGGTGCGCGCCCAGTAGTCGAGTTGCCGGTAGGTGATCCCCGCAGCGGAGCAAGCCGTTGGCCCGCGGTAGCCGACATCCTCGGGCAGCGAGCTCACGGCCGCCTCGAACAACAATCCCTGCTCCCCTGCCAGCCGCCGAGCCTCAGCCTGGCGCGCGGGATCAGGACCGACCGGTGCGTCGGGGGTGTCTCGGGTCACTGCTGGCCTCCGGTCGGGCGAACGACACTGCTGGCAAACAACACTGCTGGAACTACGGCCTCTGGAACTACTGTCACGCAACACGGCTGACGGTAGGCAGCGCAGGCCACGAGGTCAACGCTTTGGGCCACGACACGCCGGGAGGGGCAACTCTCTACCTTCACTTGAGACTTAGAAGTCTTACTCGGTAGTTGAGGGTGCAGAGCCGCCGCTGGCACCACCGAGATCCTCGAAATCCTCGGGCGTGATCTGGTCGAGGAACTCACGAAACTTCTCCACCTCGTCCTCCTGCTCATCCGGAATTTCGATCCCGGCCTCTGCAAGGACGTCTTCCGCGCCAAAGATCGGCGAGCCGGTCCGAAGGGCCAAGGCAATGGCGTCCGATGGCCGAGCGCTCACCTCGACGCCGGAGGCAAAGACAAGCTGCGCGTAGAAGACGCCCTCCCGCAATTCGGTGATCCGAACCTGTTCGAGGCTCTCACCCACGGCGTCCAGCACGTCCTTGAGCAAGTCGTGGGTGAGCGGCCTGGCCGGGACGACCCCCTGTTGGGCGAAGGCGATGGCCGTCGCCTCGACGGCTCCAATCCAGATTGGCAGGTGCCGCTCGCCTCCGACCTCGCGGAGCAAGACGATGGGCTGACTCGAGGGCATCTCGACACGGACACCGACAACGTCGAGCTGAATCACGTGTCGAACCCTACGCCCGTGAGCCTAGGCCCGTTTTGACCAGGGCAGCATGGAGGCGAACCGACAGGGCCGCTAGCTCGCGCACCATCTCATCGGCGCGAGCCTTGGCCTCGGCTCCTCGCTGGTTGCGCTGTGGCGTGACCACTTGTTCGAACAACCCGACTTCGCGATCGGCGGCCGCTTTGAAGGCCCGGAGGTGCCGCGACCCCAGACCAAACGCCGCCATCTCGGCGACTGTGCGAGCCACGAGCAGCGCGTCTCCGTCGTAGTGACTTCCGCGCATGGCCACAAGGCCATACCCCTCCAGCTCACCCAGCTGTTCCTCGCTGATCGAAGCTGCTTCGAGCAGTTCAGCCCGGGAAAGACGCAGCTCACTAGCATCGCGTGCGAAGGCTTCCGGACCGGGCATCCCATCACCTGACACCAAGGACATCGGCACTCTCGGCGCGGCACCGGCCTGAGCAGGGGGTTCCAGACCGCGGTCGAGGGCGTCCAGGTGATCCTTGATCACCTTGAGCGGGAGGTAGTGGTCTCGTTGGGCTCCCAGCACGTAGCGCAACCTGAGCACGTCGTCGTGGTCAAACTTGCGATAGCCCGACGCAGTCCGTTGGGGTTCGACGAGGCCTTCGGACTCGAGGAACCGGATCTTGGAGATGGTGACGTCCGGGAAGTCGGGGCGCAGCCGACCCAGCACCTCGCCGATGTTCATGTACGCACGGGCTGGGACGCTCATCGGACATCCCCGACGGCAGCCGCAGGGAAGTACAGCAACCGGTACTTGCCGATCTGAACCTCGTCCCCGCCGGACAGCAAGGCGTCGTCGATCCGTCGGCGGTTTACGTAGGTGCCGTTGAGGCTGCCCACATCGACGAGCCGGAAGCCCTCGCTCCCGCGCCTGAACTCCGCATGGCGCCGCGAGACGGTGACGTCATCGAGGAACACCTCGGCGTCCGGGTGGCGACCCGCGGTGGTGACGTCGGCCTCGAGAAGATAACGGCTGCCGGCGTTCGGGCCGCGCTGGACCACGAGTAACGCAGTGCCGGGCGCCAACGCGTCCACAGCTCCCGCCTCCTCAGCAGACGCCCCATGTGCCAAGGCGTCCTCGACAGCCGTGTCCTCGGTCGACGAGGGGACGAGTCCGCTGAGCGCAAAGGTTGAGGTGGTCTCAGACGGATGTGGTTCAGGAGGTCGGTCGGGGGTCCCGTCGGGGCCAATGGTCGTCATCGCTTTGTCCTCGTTGCGCTGGTGGTCGCTCCCGGAACACCCGGAAGCAGCGAGCCAGAGCGTGGCGGCGCGCCCTACCCACCAACCCTCAACCCCGGCTCGAGACACACCTCAGCACGGCTAGAGGCACTGGGTCAACCCGTTCGGAAGAAGGCAGCCCATTTGGAGGGAAACCATCGACGTCAGGTCGAGATCACAACCCCCCGGCGATAGGGGGATCCGGCTCAAGCCAAAGTCGGGCGGGCCTATCGAACTCCGAGGAAGGCCGTATTCGTGGTTCGCCGCATCAAACGTGAGCCACCAACATTCTCGGTGAAATCCCACGCTCGATAGAAGGGCATGAGGGCCGCCTGACACACCAACTCCACACTCTCGACCGCCGCTAGTCGCTCGTGCTCAACGACGAAGTCCATGAGCTGTTTCCCGACCCCTTGCCGCTGCCAGTCGGGGGCGACGATCACGTCCAGGACGATGGCAAGGAAGGCTTCATCCGTGAGCACTCGCGCGAAGCCGACCAGTCGATGCGTCGATCGGTGCACAGCGGCGACGACGAGGTCGCTCGAGCCAAGAATCCCCTCCACCTGTGGTCTCGTCCGAGCGGAGGTCCACCACTGACCGCCGAACAACTCCATCAGGTCGTTGACATGACGATCGCCCGTCCATTCGGCTACATCGATCTGGTCAGTGTCATCGCTCACGGCGCTACTGATCGTTCAACGCGGAGTACTCAGCGGCAGTCAGGAGCCCGTCGACAGATGCCGGGTCGGCCACCTGGATGTCCAGCAGCCAGCCGGCACCGTAGGGGTCGACATTTACTTGGTCCGGTGCCGCGTCAAGCGCGTCGTTGCGACCCACCACAGCGCCCGTCACGGGTGCGTAAATCTCGCTCACGCTCTTCGTGGACTCGATCTCACCGCAGGTAGTCCCGGCGATCACGGCCTGCCCAAGAGCCGGCAGGTCGACATAGACAACGTCACCGAGCTGCCCCTGAGCGAAGTCAGTGATCCCGATCCGGACGACATCGGATCCGGCCGCCCCGGATCGAACCCACTCATGCTCAGCGGTGTAGCGAAGGTCGGCAGGGTTCTCAGCCAAGGTGGCTCCTCAGGCAGGCATCGGACGGGGCAGTCAAGTCAAGTCAAGGCACGGCTTAGCGAGCGTACTGAGGGCTTGGAGCAGGCTGCAACGCCGTGACTCGGACGTCCTTCTGCTCGGTGATCAGGCTGTCCCCCCCCAGGGTGCGCAGACTGTCGACTACGCCCCCGGGGATCTGAAGGGCTGCGCTCAGGGTGCGCGGATCCCCGATCGCCTTGATCTCGTACGGTGCGAGCACATCGACGCCATTCACTGACACGCCGGTGTTAGCTCCGGAGGAATCGGCGAACCACGTCGAGACGATCACCCGCTGATCACCGATCTGTAAGGCCTCTGCTCCTGCATCTCGCAACTCCTGGATGGCGTCGAGGATGAGGGAGGCATTGACGGCACCCTCGGGGTCGATGAGGCGCACAACCACGCCCGGACCTCGGGCAGGGACAGTCCCCGCAAGAATCTCGAGGGTCTCGACCTGCGCCTTGCTCTCTGCCAGGGCTACCTGGTCCGCATCGGTCCCTGACTCGAGCTGGTCGCGCAGAAGCTCCAAACCACGCAGATCGTTCTGCAACCGCGACTGTCTTTGATTGACGTCGTCGAGGATGCGAACAAGGTCAGACTCTGCCGTTTGCCCGAGGTCAAGTCCCTCGCGAGTCGAACCCACTTGAACCGCGACGGCAAAACCGAGGAGAAGGAACAAAGAACCCACGAGGAGCTGGGTCCTCGTCCGACGGAATGCAAGCGCGCGGCGCAACGAGACCCGCTGCGGCTCGGCGGGCTTAGCCCCATCGCCCCCGGGTCCCGGCGTCGGCTCGTCGGTGCTCATGCCTTGAACAACCTCCGGCGGATTGCCGCAGCATTGGCGAAGATCCGCACTGCGAAGACGACCACCACACCAGTCGAGAGCTGCGCGCCGACTCCGAGCTGATCCCCGAGGAAGACGATCAGGGCAGCGACGACGACGTTGGAGAGGAAGGAGACGACGAAGACCCGGTCGTCAAAGACACCCTCAAGAAGAGCTCGAGCTGCGCCGAAGACGGCGTCCAGTGCAGCAACGACAGCAATGGGCAGGTAAGGCTGCAACCAGTACGGCACTACTGGCTGAAGCAGTACGCCGAGCACAATCCCGACGACTAGGCCGAGTGCCGCGATCAACGGATGTCCTCCTCGGCGTAGCGCAGCGATAGCCCCGGCTTTCCAGGCACGGTGAGCCGTCCCTGGCTCCGGAGCTCGTAACGGACACCGTAGGTCTGCCGCAGGGTCTCCATTTCCACGCCACCCGGACCGGCAGAGAAGTCCGCGGCCAACGTGGCTGGGTTTCCGATCGCCGTGACGACGTAGGGCCGCACCAAGGGACGGTAATTGACCAGGACGGCGTCGCCCGCCCCGCGGATGGCCGTAAGGGATGTGAGGCGCTCGCCGTTGATATCGATCGCCTCTGCGCCGGCTTGCCACAGACCGTTGACCAAGACCTGAAGGTCGCGGTCGAGTACCCGCCCCAGATCGGGCTCACCCGAGGCGATGGCCTCGTCGTCCGGCGGCGCGTCATCGACGGTCACGACCACCCCAGGACCGGTCACATCGACGGTTCCGACTGCCGGGGCGAGCCGGCCGATTTCCGCCTGCAGAACACGTCCCTCGGCGCCCGAGCTGAGGGCCGACTCTCTGAGCCGCTCCACTTCGGCGATTTGGGCAGACGCTTGCCGTTCCAGGTCATCGACTCGCGCGCTCGAGTCCTCAATGGCAACGGCGAGGTCCTGCTTACGTTGAGCTGCTTCTGGGGCGCCCGCTGACTGTTGCACGGCAGCGACACTGAGCACGAGACCGATGAGCGCCAGCCCGCCAGCGGCGACGAGCCTTCGACGTGAGCCGGCCCAGCCTGCCCACGCTTCGTTGGCGCCTCCATCGTGGCGCCGCTCCGCTGCGTCGTAGTAGCCCTGATCGAGCGCATCTCGGACGAGGCGGTCCAGCAGCCCAAGTGCAGGGTCGCGGCGCGAGGCGTCCTGAGGCGACCCTGGGGGATGCTCCGTCACCTGCCGGCCTGCTGGAGAACTGCGGACCATTCGTCCAGGAGCTCGTCGGCCTCGGCCTCGGTTCCCCCCTCAGCCCAGACCCTGGTCACTGCCTCGGCCGGGTCCGGCAACACAAGGACCCAGCGCTCGTCGTCTTCCACGATTCGGATTCCATCGGTGGTGTCGACCCTACGACCCGCCGCGGCCTCGAGGACTGTGCGCATGACCTGCCCCTTGGCCGCCCAGGGGGTGTCGACCTCACGGCGAACGACATGGGCGACGGGGATTCGGGCGTCGATTTGGGAGAGCGTGAGCCGGGTGCGCGCCACGAGTCCCAGCAGCCGGAGAAAGGCTGCGTTGCCGTCAATGGCGGGGCCGGCCTCGGGAACAACGAAGCCGCCGCGGCCGTCTCCTCCGAATGCGTGAGCCTCCGCAGCAATCGCACGAACCAGGTCATCCGGAGTTGTGGCCACCCAGGTGACTGACGCGCCGTGGAAGCGACAGACCTGCTCGGCTACTCGGGTCGTCGTCACGGGCAGAGCGACTCGGGCGTCAGCCACCTCAGCGGCGATCAGATCGAGATAGACCAGCAGCGCACGTTGGTCGCCGAAGGCTGCGCCGGTCTCGTCAACCAGTCGAATACGTTCGCCGATCGGGTCGTAGCGAACTCCGAAGTCTGCACCTGAAGACCCGACGAGGGCGCCGAGCTTGCGAAGACCCGTCCGCCTGGATGCGCGAGTCTCAGTCGGATGATGATCGTTGAGACGGCCGTTGACGACGAGTACCTCTACTCCGATCCGGCTCAGCAGGGTCGGCAACACCATGGCGGCCACTCCCCCGGCGCAGTCGACGACGACCTTGAGCTGGGCGTCCTTGAGCTTGGCCT
>JANPBY010000168.1:0-9256 GCA_031430645.1 Actinomycetes bacterium | reverse complement strand
ACCGACGAGGCCGGTCCCGATCAGGCCACCCAAGGATTGAAGGGCAAGGCGTGCGTAGCGGCCGCACGGGGCTGGACCGACCGGGCAGTCACGAACCGGCTCATTCGCATCAGCGCTCTGCGCTCGGCTCTGGACCAGGCGGCACACGTGAGCGCGGCCCACCGAGCCCAGCTCGAGGCGATCTACACCGCTGATCGGTCGGGCTTGAAGGCTGTCCGCGCCGAGGTCCGTCATGACTCCACCTGCGCCGAGGCGAGAAAGGACGCCAAGAAGGTCGTGACGAAGTTCAGGGTGTACCGCCTTCTCACGCCTCAGACGTCATTGACGATCCGAGGCGATCACGGGGTTTTCCGCGCCGAGGCTTATGACGCTCTAGAGCCGGCGTACGTTGCTGCCATTGCCGCCCTCCCCGCAGGCGCGGACAAGGTCGCCGCCGAGGCTGCGTTGACCAACCTGACGACGAACGCGGATGCGGCACTCGCGGCCTACGGCGGCGTCGGTGATGCTGTGCTCGCCCTCGTGCCTGCCGACATCCCCGGTCAGGTTGCCGTGCTGGCCGGTGCCGAAGCCGACGCTGATGCCGGCCGGGTCGCCCTGAAGAACGCGGCAGCCGACCGGGTTGCGCTGGACGCCATCCTCAGCTGAAACGCAGTCTGAGCTCCTGCCGGGTCCTTGCAGCAAGATCGGCAAGAACCCGGCAGGAGCCGCTTTCGAGGCTGTGGGTTTGGTCACTCAATGGGGGGTGGCTTGGCTAGCCCTATGTGGAGGGGGCACTCTGTGTTTAGTAAGCCCCTACGTCTACGGGAGTGCCCACCATGACCGGTCTCGACCTCACGAATGCGCCCACGACTAACCCCAAGCTCCTTGCCTGGGTTCGCGAGGTCGCCGAGCTCACCCAGCCGGACCGGGTGGAGTGGTCGGACGGCTCGCAGGAAGAGTGGGATCGGCTCAGCGTCGAGGCCGTCGCGAGCGGGATGCTGACGCGACTCAACTCGACCAAGCGACCCAATTCCTTCCTCGCCCGCTCCCATCCGAGCGACGTCGCTCGGGTCGAGGACCGCACGTTCATCTGCGCCGAGCAGGAGAAGGACGCCGGCCCCACAAACAACTGGGCCCCGCCGGCAGAAATGCGCGAGACGCTCAAGGGCTTGTTCGTGGGGTGCATGCGTGGCCGGACGATGTACGTCATCCCGTTCTCGATGGGCCCGCTGGGTTCGCCGATCAGCCAGCTCGGCGTCGAGATCAGCGATAGCCCCTACGTTGTCCTCAACATGCGGATCATGACGCGGATGGGCAAGGCGGCTCTTGATCTCATCGGGCACGACGGGGACTTCGTCCCGGCCTTGCACTCTGTGGGCGCCCCGCTCGAGCCAGGCCAGGCTGACGTGGCGTGGCCGTGCAACGAGGAGAAGTACATCGTGCACTTCCCCGAGACCCGCGAGATCTGGTCGTTCGGTTCCGGCTACGGCGGCAATGCCCTGCTCGGCAAGAAGTGCTTCGCGTTGCGCATCGCTTCGGTCATGGCCCGCGACGAGGGCTGGCTCGCTGAGCACATGCTCATCCTCCAGCTCACGTCCCCTGCGGGCGAGGTCAAGCACTTGGCCGCGGCCTTCCCCTCGGCCTGCGGGAAGACCAACCTCGCCATGCTCGAGCCGACCATCCCGGGTTGGAAGGTTGAGACCGTGGGCGACGACATCTGTTGGATGCGCTTCGGTGACGACGGACGGCTCCGGGCGATCAACCCTGAGGCGGGCTTTTTCGGAGTTGCTCCCGGTACGAGCGTCGCGACGAACCGGAATGCCATTGCGGCGTTGTGGGGCAACTGCATCTACACCAATGTCGGCCTCACCGACGACGGTGACGTGTGGTGGGAAGGGCTGACCGACGAGGCGCCCGCGCACCTCATCGACTGGAAGAACAATGACTGGACCCCGGCCACGGACTCCCCAGCCGCCCATCCGAACGCACGGTTCACTGCACCTGCGGAGCAGTGCCCGTCGATCGCGTCGAACTGGGAAGACCCAGCTGGCGTCCCGATCGACGCCATCCTCTTCGGTGGTCGGCGCGCGAGCAACGTCCCCTTGGTCACGGAGTCCCTCTCGTGGCAGCACGGGGTCTTCATGGGTGCGACAGTCTCGTCGGAGCAGACTGCCGCGGCCGAGGGAACCATCGGCGCGCTGCGCAGGGACCCGTTCGCCATGCTGCCGTTCTGTGGCTACAACATGGCTGACTACTGGGGTCACTGGCTCGAGGTCGGCCAAGCCACGTCGCCCGACAAACTGCCGAGGATTTTTCAGGTCAACTGGTTCCGCAAGGATGCGAGCGGTCGCTACATCTGGCCAGGCTTCGGTGAGAACAGCCGCGTCATCGAGTGGGTGGCCAACCGCGTGAGCGGTCACGCCGTCGGCGTTGACACGCCGCTGGGCCGTGCTCCCGCCGAGGGTGAGTTGAACCTCGACGGGCTCGACGTGCCTGCTGAGGACATGGCAGAACTCTTCGCCGTGAACACCGACTCGTGGCTGGCCGAGGCCGACCTCACTGCGGAGTACTTCGCCCAGTTCGGCGACGCCGTACCGGCTGAGCTCTACGCGGAGCTCGACTCCCTGCGCAACCGCCTTGCCCTCGCCACTGGGTAGCTCACCCGAGCCCAGGGCGGGCGGGGTTCGTCGTTGCGCGTGGATACAGTCTGTGGGTGAGCCAAGTACCTGCAGTTCCTGACGTGTCGGGACTGGCGTTTCCCCCTGAGTTCGTCTGGGGTGTCGCCACGTCGTCGTTCCAGGTCGAGGGAGCAAAGTCCAACCCTGGGAGCACGTGGTCGCGATGGGAGGACGAGGGGCACATCCGCGGCGGGGCTCGCAGCGGCGATGCCTGCGGTTGGTGGCAGGACCCCGAGATCGACCTCGACCGAGCCGCTGAGCTCGGGGTGACGGCGATCCGCGTGAGTCTCGAGTGGTCGCGCATCGAACCCCGAGCCGGCGTCGTCGACCTCAAGGTGCTCGAGCGCTACCGCCGGTTGTTGGTCGGCTGCCGCGAGCGCGAGATCGAGCCCGTGGTCTGCCTCCACCACTTCAGCGAGCCAACGTGGTTCGCCGACCGCGGTGGGTTTGCTGCAAAGGACGCCCCCCTGCTGTTTGCGCGACACGCAGAGCGGGTCGCGAAGGCGTACGGCGATGTCGTCGACTGGTGGCTCACCCTGAACGAGCCGAACATCTACGCGGCCGGCGGCTGGATGTTCGGCCAGTTTCCGCCGGGCCGTACCCGTGATCTGCGAGGTGCCGCCCGAACCCTCGGCGGCATGGTGCGGGCGCACGGCGCGGCCTACCGCGCGCTGCATGGCGTCCAGCCGCACGCTCGGGTCGGCTGGGCTCAGCACCTAGTGACGCTCGAGCCCGCGTCGTCTTCCTTCCGTGACCGCCGGGCGGCGGCGACACTGGACCAAGTGTTCAACGGAGCCTTCCTGGACTCGGTCCTCGATGGACGCGTGAATCGTGCTCTCGCGCCCTGGGCTGGCGATGTCTCCGGGGGGGTTGGCGCCTACGACTTCCTCGGCTTCAACACCTACGGCCGCATGCACATCGCGTTTGACCCACGCCGGCCCGGCGACCTGTTCACCCGGCGCATCGTTCCCGAGGACGCCGTTGCCGGGGACGGCGACTCAGCCGAGAGCCACGGTGAGCCGTACCCGCAAGGAATCGGTCCGCTCACCCGGCGCCTCGCTGGGCGAGGGGTGCCGATCTATGTCCTTGAGAACGGTGTGCCGGACGCGACGGACCGGTTGCGCCCCTGGGTCGTGGCCACTGCTGCTCACGAGGTGCACGCACTCATCGCCGATGGCGTCGACGTCCGTGGCTACTTCCACTGGTCGCTCGTCGACAACTGGGAGTGGGAGCGCGGCTGGGAGCAGCGGTTCGGGTTGTATGCCCTCGATGTCGAGACCGGGGAACGGACTCTGCGCCCCTCAGGTGAGCTCTTCCGCACCCTCGCCTCGCGCGGCTAGTCGCCCCTCAGTCGCCGATGGTGGCCACCATGATCGCCTTGATGGTGTGCAGGCGGTTCTCGGCCTGGTCGAAGGCGATGTTGGCCGGGGACTGGAAGACCTCGTCGGTGACCTCGAGCCCTTCGGTCATGCCCGTCTTCTCCGCGATGTCACGCCCAAGAACGGTATTGGTGTCGTGAAAGGCCGGCAGGCAGTGCATGAACTTCGTGGTCGACTTGCCGGTTGACGCCATCGCAGCGGCGTTGACCTGGTAGGGCGAGAGCTGAGCCACTCGCTCGTCCCAGACCTCCTTGGGCTCGCCCATAGAGACCCACACGTCGGTGTGCACGAAGTCGGCGCCAGCCAACCCTTCGCCGGGGTCCTCGGTCAGTGTGATCCGAGCTCCGGATGCCACCGCTCGTTCCTGAGCTGCGTCGATGATGTCCTTAGCTGGCCACAGGTTCTGGGGTGCCGCGATGCGTACGTCTGCACCCATGATGGCGCCCATGGTGAGCAGTGAATGGCCCATGTTGGAACGGGCATCGCCGAGGTAGCAGTACGCCACCTCTTCGATCGGCCGACCCTTGCTGTGCTCAATCATGGTGAGGAAGTCAGCCAGCATCTGCGTGGGGTGCCACTCGTCGGTGAGCCCGTTGTAGACCGGCACGTCGGAGCCTGCTGCGAGCTCCTCGACGGTGGCCTGCGCCTTGCCCCGGAACTCGATCGCGTCAAACATCCGCGAGAGAACCTTGGCTGTGTCCGACGCTGACTCCTTGTGGCCGAGCTGACTCGAACTGGGGTCGAGGTAGGTGACGTGCGCTCCCTGGTCGTACGCCCCCACCTCGAACGCGCAGCGCGTACGCGTCGACGTCTTCTCGAAGATCAACGCGATGTTCTTGCCGCCCATGCGCTGGACCTCGGTGCCGGCGTACTTTGCCCGCTTGAGGTCGCGGGAGAGGTCGAGCAGGAACGCCAACTCCGCCGTCGAGAAGTCAAGCTCCTTGAGGAAGTCGCGGTTGCGCAGATTGACAGGCATGGGAGGGCTCCTTGACTGGTGGCGGTCAGACGGCTTCGCGCTCGATGGGGCAGCTCATGCACCGCGGGCCGCCACGCCCGCGCCCGAGCTCGGAGCCGACGATGGTGACGATCTCAATCCCGTTGCGACGCAGGAAAGTGTTGGTGCTGGAGTTCCGTTCGTACCCGAACACGACCCCGGGTGCCACAGCGAGGAAGTTGTTGCCGTCGTCCCATTGCTCGCGTGCGGCGCCCATCTCATCGATCGGCGTCTTGAGCGCGCGCACCTTGTCGATCCCCAGCGCCTCTGCGACCGCCGGGAACAACTCGTCGTTCTGGACGATGTGGTAGCCGCCCCCGTCGTCACCCTTGCTGAGCGTGTAGGACTTCAGTTCCGGCGGGAGGTAGGGATAGACGGAGAACGCGTCCTTGTCAATCATGGTCATCGCCGTGTCGAGGTGCATGAACGACCGGGTCTTGGGCAGCTCGACGACGATGACCTTGGTCACGAGCTCTCGCGGGTCGGAGAAGTAGCCCTTCACAAGCATGCCGATCCCTTGGGGAGTGGTGCGCTCGCCCATGCCGACCATGACTGCCCCGTTGCCGATGCACAGCACGTCCCCGCCTTCGACCGTGGCCGGCTGACGGGGGATGTCGTCGTTTCCGTAGTAGAAGTGCAGGCCCGCGTCCTTGAAGAGCGGGTGGAAGTTCCAGATCGCCCGGCTGTGGATGCTCTCGCGCACCCTCGCCGGCTTAGCCATGGGGTGAACCGACAGGCCTTCGTAGACGAAGGCGGTGTTGTCGCGTTGGAAGAGGTGGTTGGGCAGCGGTGTCAGGATGAAGTCATTGTCATCGAGGTACTCCCAGAGCAGGGACGTGCCCTTAGGCAGTTGAAGGTCACGCTTGAGGATGCCGCCGATGAAGTACTCGGCGAGAACTGCGCCCCCCACTGAGTGAGCGAGCTCGCGCAGCGGCCCCTGTAGCTGGGGTCCCACGGTGTTCTCGTTCGCCAGTCGCTCCAAGACCCACTCGCGGGCGTCAGGGAGGTCGAGAACTTCGCCGAGCAACTCCGCGAAGTAGTGAACCTGTACGCCCTTGTCGCGCAACTTTTGGGCGAAGGCGTCATGCTCCTCACGGGCACGCTGGGCCCACATCACGTCATCGAAGAGCAACTCGTCGACGTTTTGTGGAGTGAGCCGCGAGAGCTCGAGTCCGGGGCGATGCAGGATGACCTGCTTGAGTTGTCCGACCTCAGAGTCGACGTGGTAGGTCATCGCGGTGGTCCTTTCCCGGCTGGGCTCGGGTTTGAGTGTGCTGAGCCACCGTACTGACCTTCAGGCACGGTAGGCCGGGACCGGCTCGGGTTGGGTCATCTTGGTGCGCTGCGCGAGATAGACCGGGATCCCGATAAGGAACGCGACGCCGGCGTAGATGAAGGGCAGGTACTCGTCCCAGAGAGTCTCGCTCCCGGTGATCCGCGAGTAGTAGATGAACAACACGGAGAAGATCAGGGAGACGACGGCGACTCCAAGGTCACGAATGAAGCGCTCCTTGTGGATGGACCGGTGGTCGACGACCCGCCACTTGATCTGGGCCAGCGCTGAGAAGGCGTAGGGGATCGCGGCTGTGATGCCCGTCATGTAGACCAGGGTGTTCCAGACGTCGTAGCCAGACGTACCGGCGTAGGCGAGGTAAGTGAAGAACGAGGCGAGCACCGTCGAGGCAACGATGCCGAAGGCCGGTACGCCTGCCTTGGACATCTTGGCGAAGGCTTTGGGGAACAGGCCGTCATTGGCGGCCGCCAGAGGCATCTCGGCGCAGATCATGGTCCACCCGTTTAGGGCTCCAAAGCCGGAGATGATGACGAAGCCGGCCATGACGTACCCGGCCCAGGTGCCGCCGAAGATGTCATTGACGGCCGTGGAGAACGGTGCGTCGGACTCGCCGAGCGCGGTGCTGCCGACGATGCCGAAGACCGCGATGAGGGAGAGCATGTAGACGACAGCTGTCCCCAGGGTTCCCCAGATCGTCGCCCGCGGGACGTTGCGGTCAGGGTCCTGGACCTTGGCCGCCGCCACAGCCGCAGTCTCGACTCCCAGGTAGGAGAAGAGACACAGCGCCATGGCGCTGCCGATGGCTTGGATGTTGGTCTCGCCGCTGATGTTCCACGGCTGGAAGTTGGCGGTGCTGATGAAGAACAAGCCGACCGTGGACATGAAGACCAGCGGGATGAACTTGAGGATCGAGGTCCACAGCTGCACGGCGCCCATGTTTTTGACGCCACTGAGGTTGATTGCTGCAGGGATCCACAAACCGACCAAGGCAACGGTGACGGACCACCACTTGGTCATCTCGAAGCCGTCGATCAGATTCTCCATCACGTACTGCACGTAGAAGACCCAGCCGACGACGATCGCGGCGTTTCCGGCCCACGCGGTGATCCAATAGGACCAGGCGTTGGCGAAGCCGGTCGGGTTCCCGAAGGCGGTGCGCGCGTACGCGTAGGGCCCGCCGTCAGCCGGCAGCCGGCGCGAAAGGGCGGCGAACATGATGGCCAGGGCCAGCGCTCCCACCGTCGTGAGCGCCATGGCGAACAAGCTGATCGGCCCATAGCTGGCGAGCGAGCCCGGCAGGTTGTAGATTCCTACCCCGACAATGCTGCCGACGATGAGCGCGGTGGCCTGCGGCAGCCGGAGGGTCCCAGGGGGCTTGGTGGGCGTGTCGAGTTCTGCGATGTGAGTCATCGGGTACCTCCAGGGGCGCGAGCGCGGACCGCTCTTCCGGCATGCTTTCGCCGCGACCACCCGACTGTCACGGGACTTTGGTCACTCCCAGGCTGCGCTAGGTCCTGACTTCGCGGGCGTTGCGGGGCCGGAAACCTAGCCGGAAATCTATCTGGGGCCGACGAGGAAGCCCTGCACGATCGTCGCCGCCCTGCGGCGCGCTGCTTCAGCGTGGGCCACACTCTCGGCAATCACCTTGGCCTCGTCCAGGCCGAGGGCGTGGAGATGTTGGCGATCATCGGCGGACCAGCGCGCCGCAACCTCCGGCGTGGTCTCGGGGTGGAACTGCAGCGCCAGGGCTGAGCCCAGGCGAAAGGCTTGTGACCCCACTGGCGAGCGGGCCAGTTCGACGGCGCCGGGCGGGATCACGAAGCGATCGGAGTGCCATTGCAGGTACGGTCCGAACGGGATCAGCTCTGGCACATCGGTCTCGACGGTGAACCACCCGACCTCGCCCCCGCAGGGCGCCGGCTCCACACTCCCACCGAGCGCATAGGCGAGCAGTTGGCCACCGAAACAGATGCCGAGGACAGGAATGTTGGCCTCGACGCACCCGCGGAGATAGTCGGACTCGCGCTTCACCTCAGAGGCGCGTTCTGGTGCGTAGACCGACCACTCGGACCCCATGGTCAGGACGAGGTCGTGATCGCCAACCGCTGGCATGACGGTGTCGACATCGTCGCGCCAGGCCCGCTCGAAGACTGCTCCGCGCGCAATCAGGGCCTCTCCGACAAATCCGGTTTCGGGATCGGCCCGGTTGGCGATGACCAGGACTCGCATGCGATGACCCTAGGGCGTTGGGCCTTCCGGCAGGCAGGATGGAGAGATGGTGCTCACGTTGGCCGGGCGATTGCTTGTGGCAACCCCGCTGCTCGAGGACGAGAACTTCCGTCGGTCGGTCGTCCTGGTCCTGGACCACGATGGAGAAGGGGCGCTCGGCGTCGTCCTGAACCGACCGAGTGAGGTCTCCGTCAGCGACGTACTCCATGGTTGGGAGCCCCTGGTGACCGGTGCTCCGGTCTTGTGGGTGGGCGGGCCGGTGGGCGTCGACTCAGCCTTGGGCGTCGTCCGATGGCCGGGTTCGGATGAGCCGGAGGGCGTACGCGCGGTGCCAGCGCCCGGGCTCGGGCTGGTCGACCTCGATGAGGATCCCGTCCTCATGGCGACCCGCGTCGACCTGGTTCGGATCTTCGCCGGCTATTCCGGCTGGGGTGGGGGCCAGTTGGAGGACGAGCTCGCTGACGGCGGCTGGTACGTCGTCGACGCCGAGCCCAGCGATGCCTTCACGACCCAGCCCGAACGGTTGTGGCGCGATGTCCTGCGCCGCCAAGGCGGCGACCTCGCCCTGGTCTCGACCTACCCCGACGATCCCTCCGACAACTGACCCTCCACCCCCGCGGTGGGGTTAGTTGTGGTGGGGGGCGCGCGCGGGGTGGGGGACGCAAGCGCCCCTGCGCGGGGGGGGGGGGGGGGGGCGGCGCGG
>JANPBY010000167.1:0-25886 GCA_031430645.1 Actinomycetes bacterium | reverse complement strand
TGAGTCCCTCGGCTGCGAGGGGGGAGAGGAATCCGCCGGGGATCGCGCCGTCGGTGGTTTGGGCCAGGGTGAAGGTGAACCCTTCTGCCGCATCCCGGTAGTCCTGGTCGGCGGCGTCGGGGTCGACCCGGTGACACCAGGTGTTGAGGAATCGTTTGAAGTCCTCCAGCTCCAGACCGCCCTGGTCGAGGAGGAAGGTTTCTCCACGGTCGGGGCAGGTGAGCATGTCTTTCATGGCCTGGGTGCGTAGGACTGTTCGGGAGATCGCCCGGGCATGCGCCACTGGCAGGACGCCGTCGCGCAGCGCCTCGGAGGTCCGGGGGAGGTGCGCGGCCAACAGGCGGGCGAGCTTTAGATCAGAGCCCGCCACGGCTTTGGAGGACCGTTCAGCCCGCGACAGCCACGCTGCTGCCGACTGGGACCCGTCTCCGGACCACACCCCGGAATCGGCGATGACCTTCAACGTGGTCAGCCGGTCCGCGGACAACAACGCGAGCGCGGTCGTCAACTCACCAAGGCGGTCCACAGCTTGGTGGCCGCTCATCGCAGACACCTCGACAGAGGTGAAATCGACGACCGCCTCGACCAGCACGCTGCCGGCAGCGCTCCTCATAGTGTTGTCGACCTGGAACCACCTCCTCACCCGGTCCGAATCGCTCGAACTGATGAAGCAATCATCGCACGGGGCACCGACAGTCCACCAGAGCAAAACCGTTGCTGTGGATAACAAACACCCGGTGGACAAGGTGACCCACGGGCGACCATCAACACACGATCACGAGGCGGGGCGTCGGGCGAGGGAGCTGCTTCAGTCGATCGTCGGCTGGAGGTGAGGCGGGACTCCTTGGTAGGCGCGGCCGATCTGCGTGACGAACTGGTGGACGGCGTCCTCGTTCGGTGCCAACGGTCCTGGCTGGAAATGCGGAGAGGCGAGTCCGCGCTGCACAGATTCGCACGCCCCCCAGTCCTGACGGTTGGTGATGTCCCAGAAGTCCACCGCGTACGACGGGTCGATGGGCGCGTCGCCCTCGGCCGGTTTCGGGAACAGCCACGTGCACTCGACCCAGGTCCGGTCGGGTGCGAGCGGGACCATCCGATGGGTCATCACGTAGTCGGGGTGTGGAGAGATCAGCAGATTCGGGGTGAGCCCGAGATAGAGGACCTCCGTCGGGTCGACGCCCGGTAGTGGTACTCCGGCGGACTCCCCGGACACCGACATTGTCTGCATGCCATCCCGCAGCACCATCGAGCCGCCCACCCACGCGCCGGGCAGGTCGTAGTTGTCGCCCGACGTCGGCACTGACACCTGGCAGAGCTCGGGGTGGATCAAGGGGCAGTGATAGCACTCGTGGTAGTTCTCTGCGATGACCTTCCAGTTGGAAGCGATCTCGTAGGTGTGTCGTGCGGCGACCACGAGGTCGCCGGGGGCGGAGGGTATCACGAGGTCGGCCAGCGCTCCGAGATGCTCGGCGAACGGCGCAGCGGTCCCCGTTGCGTTGACGAAAACCCAGCCTTGCCAAACCTCGACGGGGAGCTCAACCAAGCCTTGCTCGGCTGGCGCGAAGTACTCGTTCTCCCGGAAACCCGGAGCGCCTCGCAGCGATCCATCGAGGCCGTAGGCCCAGGCGTGGTAGGGGCAGACGATGCTCTGCCGGTTCGCTTCCCCGCCGTCGGGTAGCAGGTCGTGACCGCGGTGGCGGCAGGTGTTCGCGAAGGCGCGGACATCCTTCCCGCCGTCGCTGGTGTCGCCGAAGGTCAGCAGGACGGGAACGTCTCCGACCGTGACCGCGCGCTGCGTCAGGTCGCCCACGATGAGATCCTCAAGGCGCCCAAGGCAGGGCCAAGTGCCGGCGAACAGATGGCGGCGTTCCCATGCCAACACTGCGTCGGAGGTGTAAGCCTCCGCGGGCAGCATCGTCGACTGGCCGAATGGCCGCAGCGAGCGCTCCAGAGCCGAGGGATCCATTGGTGCCGGAACCGGGCCGTTGTCCTTGTGGTTGCTGGTGATGGTCATCAGGGCCTCCGTGCTGACTCAAAGGACAGTAGGGTCCGGGCGTGGTGCGTAGGAAGGTCGAGGTGCGACGTGAAGAAATCCTCGATGCCGCAGTCGCCGAGGTGGGCCGCTCGGGCTTTGCCCGTCTGCGCGTGACGGACGTCGCCGCGACGCTCGGCTGCAGCTCGGCCCTGGTGTTCTATCACTTCGAGACCAAGGACCGGTTGCTCGCCGAAGCCTTCGAGCATGCCGTCGAGGGCGACTTGGCTCGCCTCGAGGATGCGGTCCAGAAGGGGAAGGACGCGACCGACAAGGTGCGTCGGATCTTGCGCCTCTATGCGCCCCAGGGGGCGGCTCCCGGCTGGACCTTGCAGGTCGATGCGTGGGCGGAGGCCCTGCGGACACCGGACCTTCGGACCACGGCTCGCCGCCTTGATCAGCGATGGAAGGCGGCTCTCGCAGACGTGATCACCGAGGGGGTCGGTGAAGGCGTGTTCACCTGCGCAGACCCGGATGGCGCGGCTTGGCGTCTCACTGCCCTGCTCGATGGTTTGTCTGTGCACGCAACGGTTTACGGCTCGTTGACACGCAAACGGCTGGGAGAGTGGGCCCGCGCCGCAGCGGCGGTTGAGCTCGGGGTAGCAGCCGACGACCTGCGCTGAACGTGTCGGGAGGTCAGGCATCCAGACCTCGCGCGTCGACGTCGCTCAGTTCCTCGAAGCCGGTCACCTCGCCCAGTCGCGGGAGCAACCACCGCCTGATGTCGAGGGCGGCATCCTCCATGGGGGCGTACCAACCACCGCGATAGGAGCGCGACGTCATGCCGCGCTGGACCGACTCGCAGATTGCCCAGTCCTGGTCGTTGGTGAGCGCCCACAGCTCTTCGGCGTCACTGGGGTCGAAGGTCGGCTTGGCGACTTCGTCGGGGGCGAACAGCAATTCGCAGACCACCTCAGTGCGGTCGACGGCGAGCGCCCGCAACGTGAACGCTGCTACATGCTCGGCTGAGAGCGAGATCAGCAGGTTGGGATAGACGAGTTCGCCCTTGTGCCGCACCCGCTCGTGCTCGTCGAGGTCGGGGAAAGGCGCCCGGTTGCTCGTGCCCGACATCGTGAAGGTCCACGCGCCCTCCCGGTGCGGGATGCCCTCCTCCCACGAGAGTTCCTGCCCTCCGCCACCGAAGGCGGGCACCAGCCGCGTGAGCTCGGGGTGCACGGGACCGCAGTGGTAGCACTCGTTATAGTTCTCGGCCAGCACTTTCCAGTTCGCATTGACGGTGTACTTCAGCCGCCGCCCAACGGCCAACTGGGCCAGCGGATAGCGGCTCACCCGGTCGGCGATCGGGCCGAGTTCAGTCAAGAGCGGCGAGGCCGTCGCAGGCGTGCCGTGCAGCCAGAGGAAACCGCCCCAGGCATCCACGCCGAGCGGGTGCAAAGAGAAGTCGGAGAGCTGGAATCCGTCGACATCGTCGGTGTGGGGAGCCTTGATGAGTTGACCGTCCAGGTCATAGGTCCAGGAGTGATAGGGGCAACGAAGTGCCCCGACAGCGCACGGTTCGGGAGCCGGGAGATCCGGGTCCACAGGCACGACCTGTGAGCCACGATGGCGACAGACGTTGGCGTGCGCGCGGAGTTCGGTGTCGCGTGTGGTGGTGACGAGCACTGACTCACCGTGCAGGTCGACGACGGCGAGCCGACCAGGGATCAACTCGCCGGTCCCCGAGGTGGCTAGTCCTAGTTCGTCGAGCCGTCCGGCGCACATCCAGCTCCGCAGGAGGACCTGGTCGCGTTCGCGTTGGAAGGATGTGGGTTCGACATAGTGATGCCGGGGGAGTGCCGCCTGTAGTCCGCTCACGATCGACGCCCGGGGTCACGAGAGCGCCGGGACGCCTTCTGCGGGTCAACTACCGCGTCGTACTTCGTCACTCTCAACTCTCCTAGCTACTGACTGATGAGTCAGTATGGATCAAGAAACATGAGTATGACCCGTCTCAGACGTCGCGCGCCAGAAGATCGGTCCAGGTTTCACGACGCACGACAAGTCGCGCCGATCCTTCGCGCACAAACACCACGGCGATCCGTCGCGCCCCGTTGTAGTTGTTAGACATGGTGAAGCAGTAGGCCCCTGTGGCAGCGACGGCCAAGAGGTCGCCGACTGCCGGTTCGCGGAGCGACACACCGTCGATGAGGACGTCGCCGGACTCGCAGTGTCGTCCGACCAGCGTGACCTGGTCGCCGCCACCGACTCGAGCGACCATCGTCGCCTCGAAGCGCTGTTGGTAGAGGGCCACCTCGAGGTTGTCCCCCATCCCCCCGTCCACGGCGACGAAGGTGAACGCGCCACGCTTGACCGTGACGACCCGATAGAGCGTCATGGCGTTCGAGGCGACCATGCTGCGGCCGGGCTCGAGGATCAGCTGCGCGTCCTGCGGGAGGTGAGCCCTGGCCGCTTCGACCGTGCGGTCCAGGTAGCTCTCCAGCGGTGGGGCCTGGTCAGCGTAGGTGTAGCGCGCCCCCAACCCTCCGCCCAGGTCGTAGGTGTCGAAGACTCCCAGTCGCGTGATCGAGGCGACTGCAGCAGCGAACGGCTCCACGTCGAGGATCTGCGAACCCACATGCGAATGGAGACCGCGCAGCTCCATTTTCTGACTGGCGTTGATGCGCTTGATCGCCCGTACGGCATCGGCAAAGGAAAGCCCGAACTTCGAGCCGGAGTGGCCGGTCAGCACGTGTGCATGCGTGTCGGCGGTTACCTCGGGGATCACCCGTACCAGGACGTCCTGAATGCGCCCGGCGGGGACCAGCGCCTCGAGCCGATCGACGTCATCTTCGTTGTCAACGACAACGGTCCCCAACCCGCATTCGACGGCTAGGGCGATCTCTTCGTCGAGCTTGGCGTTTCCGTGGAGGACGAGCGAGGCGGGATCAGCACCAGCCGCCAGTGCCGACATGATCTCGCCGCCGCCTGCTACGTCGAGCCCGAGCCCTTCCTCGACCATCACGCGTTGGACGGCCGTGCACGGAAAGGCCTTTGAGGCGAAGACGACGCGAGATCTCGGCCAGCGGGATGCTAAGCCGACGCGGTAGTCGCGAGCGCGTGCTCGTAGGGCGCTCTCGTCCACGACGAGCGTTGGGGTTCCGAACTCAGCGGCGAGGTCGTCAAGTCGACAGCCGCCGACGGTGAGCGATCCATCGCCGGCGAGTGCAGCGGACGGCGGAAACAGGCCGAGCAGTTCGGAGCTCACGGGCTCAGGATGGCGCACGTGTCAGGTTGGTGAGGAAACATGCCGCATGGTGGCCGGGCGTGGTCGCGATCAGGTCGACCGCCTCGGTCCGGCACCGGTCGGCCACGGTGACGGCCTCCCCTGACTGAAGAGCGGGACATCGTGGGTTGAACCGGCAACCGCTAGGGATCCTCGTGGGATCAGGGGTCTCTCCCGTGAGGACGATGGGATCGAGCTGCTCGACCTCGGGAACCACAGACAACAGGGCCCGGGTGTACGGGTGCTGCGGGTCTCGAAGCACGTCCTCAGTGGGGCCGATCTCGACGATGCGCCCGAGATACATGATCGCGAGCCGGTCGGCGATGTTCCAGGCCAGGCCCAGGTCATGCGTCACGACGAGCACTGTGAGACCCAGTTCGTCGCGCAACTTCAGGAGCAACGCCAAAATCTCCCCGCGCACCGACGCGTCGAGGGAGGAGACCGGCTCGTCCGCCACGATGACGTCGGGTTCTAGGGCGAGCGCCCCAGCGATCACTACCCGCTGCCGCTGTCCACCGGACAGCTCGTGGGGATAGCGCAGGAAGTAGCGCTCGGGTGGCCGCAAGCCGGCACGGGAGAGGGCCGCAGCGACGAGGATCTCTTCGTTGCCAGCGATCTTATGGACCCGTAGCCCTTCGGCGACGGAGTCATACACGGTATGTCGAGGGTTCAGCGAACCGGTCGGGTCCTGAAGGACGAGCTGCACCTTACGGCGGTAGGCCCGCAGGCCCCTACTCGAGCGGTCGAGGGGTGACCCGTCGTAGCTCACTGTCCCTTCTACCGGACGCTCGAGGCCGAGGATCGTCCGAGCCAGCGTGGTCTTGCCGCAGCCGGACTCTCCGGCTAGGGCGATGATCTCGCCGCGCCCTACGGCCAGGTCCACGCCGTCGACAGCGCGTGCCTGCTTGCCTTCCCGGCTACGGAAGGTGACCTTCAGACCTGAGACCTCGATGATCGGCCGAGCCTCGGGATGTGGAGCGTCCGGATCGGCAGTGGCATTCGGACTCTGGCTCATCGTTCGGCCTCCGGAACCAGCACGCAGGCTGCCGTCCGCCAATGTCCGGCGGGACGCAAACCCACGTCGACGGTGGAGCAGGCGTCGATCGAGTCGCTGCAGCGGGGGTGGAACGGGCAGCCCGACGGCAGGTCCCCGGGGAAGGGTGGGTCGCCGGCCAGCCCGCGTGGCGCGTATCGGGCGGCTGGGTCGCCGATGGTGGGGAACGCGCCGGAGAGCGCCCGCGTGTAGGGGTGGACCGGGTCCTCGAACACCTGCCGGGCGGGGCCTTGCTCGACGACTCGGCCGGCGTACATCACCGCGACCCGGTCGCACGCGGTGCCCAGCACCGACAGGTCATGGCTGATGATCATGAGGCCCAGGCCGATGTCCTTGACGATTCCTTTGAGCAGGTCGAGCACCTGGGCCTGCACCATGACGTCCAGCGCGGTCGTCGGCTCGTCGGCGATGATCAGCCGCGGTCCGCAGCCCATCGCCATGGCGATCATCACGCGTTGCTTCTGCCCGCCGGACACCTGGTGTGGGTACGCCTGGGCGAGTCGGCGCGGTAGACCGACTTGGTCGAGGAGGTGGGCCACGCGGGAGTCGACGTTGCGCGGACTGGCCGTCTTGTCGTGCAGCAGGATCGGTTCGGCGATCTGTTTGCCGATCCGTTGAACCGGATTCAGGGAGTGCAGGGCGCCTTGAAAGATGATCGAGGCCTGTCCCCACCGAACCGCGCGCAGCCGCCCGAAGGACATCCCCAAGACGTCCTCGCCCTCGAGAAACACGCGGCCGGTGACCGTGGCCGATGCCGGCGTGAGGCGCAGGATCGTGCTGGCCAACGTGGACTTTCCGCAGCCCGACTCGCCAGCGACCCCGAGGGTGGTGCCGGCGTCAAGGGTCAACGTCACGCCGCGCACGGCAGGGACTGGGCCTTCGTCTGTTGAGTAGGTGACCGAGAGGTCCTCGAGCTGGAGGAGGGTCACGGTCAACGCTCCCGCATCTGCGGGCTCAGCACGCCCTCGAGCGCTCGACCGATGAGCGTGAACGCGAGCACGACGAGAACGACGCACAGCCCGGGCGGGATCAGGTACCACCAAGCGCCGAGGCTGATCGCGCCGGTCCCGAAGGCATCGTCGAGCATCGAACCCCAAGACACCCTGTTTTGCGGGCCTAGGCCGAGAAAGGACAAGGTGGTCTCGCTGAGGATGGCGATGGCGACGGTGAGCGTCGTATTGGCCAGGATGAGAGGCGCCACATTGGGCAGGATGTGCCGGGTCATCTGATGCCAGTTGCCTCCGCCGAGCACCCGGGCACGCTCGAGGTAGGGCCGTGCTTTGACCGACATGGTCTGTGCCCTGACCAAACGAGCAGTCCCCGGCCAGGAAGTGATCCCGATAACGACCACGATCGTGATGAGTGAGTCACCCAACCAGTCGATCTCTCGTGCCACGGTGGCGAGCACGATGGCGAGCGGCAGGAAGGGAATGACGAGGAACCAGTCGGTGAGTCGTTCGAGCGCTGCTCCGAACCAATTGCCGTAGTGCCCCGAGCCGATGCCGATGAGCGAGCCGAGCGTCATCGAGATGATGGTGGCCAGAAGGCCGACGAACAGTGAGACCCGCGCGCCCCAGACGAGCAGCGTCAGCACAGACTGCCCGGTCTGGGTCGTGCCGAGGGGGTAGCCGGCCGTCGGTGGGGCCATGCTTTCGCCCTCGGCATTGATGATCGCGGATGGGTCAGCAGGGTTTTCGGGATAGATGAGAGGCGCCACAAGGGCTATCGCGACGAAGAAGCCAAGGATCAGCAGACCGATGATCCCGGAGCGGTGCCGTCGGAACTCCGACCAGTAACGCGCCCGCGAACGTCGGCGACGCAGCCTGGCTAGCTGCTTCGGGGTCCTGGAGGCTTCTACCGGGACCTCGACGTCGGCGCTCACGCGCGCACCCTCGGATCGACGGTGGCGACGATGAGATCGGCGATGACGTTGGCCACGATGACAGCAAAGGCAAAGAGCAGGAACAGCGCTTGGAGCAGCTGATTGTCCGGCCCCTGGATGGCCGTGTACGTGAGATAACCCAGCCCAGGCCACGAGAACACGGTCTCGACGGTGATGGCGCCCGACACGACGAACCCCACGTTGAGGAACACGAGCGTGATCGTTGGCAGCAACGCGTTGGGCACTGCATGTCGACGGCGCACGAGCTTGTCGCGAAGGCCTTTGGCCCGCGCGGTCTTGAGGTAGTCCTGCTCCATCTCGTCGATGAGTGAGGAGCGCATGACGAGTGAGTACTCAGCTAGGTAGACCAGGGTGAGCGTGAGGGCGGGCAGGAACAGGTGCCACGCGAGGTCCAACCAGCCGGCGACCATGCCCAGATCATCACCCGGCGAGGAGATTCCACCGCTAGGGAAGAAGCCCGGGAACGGGCCGACCCCTGTGGACATGAAGATCAGGAGCAGCATCCCCAGCCAGAACTCGGGCATCGAGTACAACGTGAGCGTCGATCCCGTCGTGATCTGGTCGAACTTCCCACCTCGTCCCCATGCACTGTGGATCCCGAGCCAGATGCCGATCGAGGCCGACGCAATCGTCGAGACGCCGAGCAGCAGCATGGTGGGCCAGAATGAGTCACCGATCACCGACCACACCGACTCGCCGCTCTGCAGAGACACCAGGTTCGACGAGAACGGGTTGCGGATGTAGGACCAGAACTGCTCGGGGAGCGGGGCATTGAACTGACGCCGCAACTCGGCGAGCTGCTGTTGGTCGACATCCTTGCCTCGGGTCATCATCCCGATCGGGTCACCGGGCAGGAGTCGGAACAGCACAAAGTTGAAGACGATGACAAAAAGCAGCGTGCCAAACCCGGTCAGGATGCGCCGCACGGCGTACCGACCGAGGCCGCCTGGGGCCGAAACCTCGCGCTGAGCGCCCTGAGCACCGACCTGCTGGGGCGGAAGCCCGCCTCCGACAGACTCACCGAGCAGAGTCACGGCCGACCACCTGCCCTCATCGTGACGTTGGGGTCACTCGATGTCCTCGGAGGCCGTGTCCCGGCGCGACCGGACGATGGCCCAGGCTGCCAAGCCGAGCGCCGCCACGGCCAAGGCAATTCCTCCGATCAAGGGCCAGTTGGGGCCGTCGTCCGAACTCGTGCTCCCGCCGGTGCCGTCACCAGGGTTGACGGCCACGTCACTAACCGGAGTCACATTCCGGTAGGTGTACGTGCCGTACTGGAAAATCATTGACCCATCCGGCAACGGTTGTGGCTGGACGTTGGTGAACCGGTCTGACCGATAGGCCTCGAGGTTGTCGTAGTAGAACGTGACGACGTAGACGGCCTCGTCATAGAGGATCTGTTGCATCTGCTTGACGATCTCTGCGCGTTTGGCGCGGTCGGTCTCGATGCTCTGGGCCTTGTAGAGAGCGTCGTACTCCTCGTCGCAAAAGAACGTGTCCGACAGGTTGGCGTAGGTCGTTCCATCTTCGACGTAGGACCGCTTGTCGCAGGTGAAGGTCGACAGTTGGTAGTCGGGATCCGGCTCGGTCACCCAGCCCCACTCGTACATGTCGAACGTGGCCTGACCGGCGATCTCGTACAACGGGTCCTCGCCGACGACCTCGGTCTCGATGTCGATACCGATCTCCTCGAACCAACCCTCCATGAACTTCACCGACTGCTGGCTGCTCTGCGACTCCGATCGTGCGATGAGCCTGAGCTTGATCGGCTTGCCCTGCTTGTCGAGCCTGATCCCGTCCGGTCCCAGCGGGTAGCCGGCAGTGTCGAGCAGCTGGCCGGCGAGGGTCAGGTCGAAGGCGCGGACCTGAGGTGGCTCCAGGTGAAGGGTCGGGTAGATCGGCGGGATGACCGTGGTTCCCGGGCTTCCGTAATCGTTGAGCACCCGATCGACCAGCGTCGCTGTGTCGACTGCGTGGGACAAGGCGATCCGGAAGGCTTTGTCCTTGAGCACCGGGTTGCCGTCGCCAATCGGCGTGCCGTCCTCGAGGGCGCCGCCACCATTGAAGACCAGGTAGTTCCACCCGGTGTAGACCCCGCTCGCGGCGGTGATGCCGTCCACGTCCTGCAATGATTTGAAGACGCCGGGATCGAGCCCGGTCGCCATGTCGATCTCACCCTTCTTCAGCGCCTGGGCGAGGGAGTCCTGGTTCAAGAAGATGCGGAAGTCGACGCCGGCCACCTTAGGAGCGCCGGCCCAGTAGTTCGGGTTGGCCTCGAACTGGAGGTACTGGTTCTTCTTTCGCTCGGTGAGCACAAACGGCCCGGAGCCGACTCCTCCGCCTTCGACGCTTGGGTCGTTCGGCCACTTGAGTGCGTCCTTCTCACTCACCTTCTCCCAGATGTGCTGGGGCAGGATCGGGACGGCCAGACTCTCCATGATCGGGCTGGGCGTCCCCACCGTCATGACCACGGTCGTGTCGTCGGTGGCCACCACCTTGGTGATGTTGGCGACATAGCTGCCGTAGTTCGTCTGCTCCTTGGTCCCGTTGATGATTCGGTTGAACGTGTACTCGACGTCCCTGGCCGTGAGCGGCACGCCATCAGACCACTTCACTCCGCTGCGGATCGTGTAGGTCCAGGTGGTCTTGTCGGCGGACTCCACCCAAGACTCGGCCAACCCGGGCACCGGTGTGAAGTCTGTCTGGCTGTAACCGATCAACTGGTCGTACATGAGGCCCCACATCTCGTAGGCCTCGGCCACGATCCCCTTGAAGGGGTTGAGCGAGTCAACGTCTTGCGAGATGCCAACCGTGAAGGTCTTGTCAGAAGGGGCGCCACTGGCTGCCGGTGGGGGTGACGGGCTCGTGGAGGCCGTGGCCGCTGTCATCGGCACGAGAGCAGCCGCTCCGACGGTGAGAGCGGCCGCGATCGCCAACGGGCGTCGGTTGCGGTTGAGGTGGGTGCTGAGGCGCATCGTGGTCTCCGGAGGTGGTCCGCTAGGTTCCCCGGCATGAGCGATGCCGGCGCCGATGAGGTACGTCCCGTCCACCCTCCGGTCGCCCCCGTCGAGACCACCGTGCACGAACTGCACGGCGTCCGTCGGGTCGACGACTACGACTGGTTGCGGGACAAGAGCAGTGCGCGCACGCAGGCGTACCTGGAAGCCGAGCGCGCGTTCTATGACGCGTCGACGGCTCACCTGGATCCCCTCCGACAAGAACTGTTCTCCGAGATGTCCCGTCGCACCCTCCCTGCTGACGAATCAGTCAGTTGGCTGCGTGGTGGCTATGTCTACTCCACACGGACCGTTGAGGGGAGGGAGTACACCCAGTTGTTACGCAGAAAGGCCGAAGATCTTGCGGTCGAAGGCGACTTTCGCGTGATTCTTGACGAAAACGAACTCGCCGAGGGCCATGACTACTGCAGGATCGGGGTCTGCGAGCCAAGCCCGGACGGGCGGCTCCTTGCCTACGCGGTCGACGTGAACGGCGACGAGGTCTACGTCTTACGCTTCCGCGATCTGGCCACGGGCCTGGATCTGGCGGATGTCGTCTCGCCGGTTCACAGTCTCGGGGGCGCCTGGTCGGCCGACTCGGGTCACTTCTTCTACACGGTCCCGGATCAGGCCTGGCGCTCCCACCGTGTGCTTCGGCATGAGCTCGGCACCCCGCCCGAGGAGGACGTGCTGGTCTTTGAAGACTCGGACGAGCAGTACGAGGTGATGATCGAGGAGTCCAGGTCGGGGGACTACGTCGTGATCCACACGGCCAACCGCAACACCTGGGAAGCCTGGCTGGTGCCGACGACTGATCCGACGGCTTCCCCCGTGGTCGTCGAACCTCGCCGGCCGGGGATCGAGTACCAGGTCACTCATGCTCCGCGGGCTGACGGCGACGTCCTGCTCATCGTGACCAACGATGGCGCCCCTGAGTTTCGATTGATGCGCACCCTCGTGGCCACTCCTGGCAGGGCTCACTGGGAGGAGCTGGTCGGTGAGGATCCGAGCGAGCGCCTCGAGGGGGCGGAGGTCTTTGCCAATCACGTTGTCCTGCAGGTGAGGCGGGAAGGGAACCCGCTCTTGAGGATCGTCCGCCGCGACGGCTCAGAGACTGCGATCGACGTGCACTCAGGGTCTGAGGCCGCGTTCATCGGGTTGGGCAGAAACGAGGTCTATGACACGATCTCCGTCCAGGTCCTCGTGGAGTCCTACACCGACCCGCCGGCCTGGTTCGACGTCTCCCTTGAGACGGGTGACCGGGTGCTTCGCAAGCGCCAGGAGGTGCCGGGCTACGACCAAGCGGCGTACGTCTCCGAGCGCTATGCCGTCGAGACCGCCGACGGCGTGCTCGTCCCCGTGACCGTGGCCCGTCGCCGCGATACGCCGCTCGACGGGACCGCCCCCTGCCTGATGTACGCCTACGGGTCCTACGAATCCACCGACTGGCCGCTCTGGGACCGGGCGCTGCCCTCGTTGCTCGACCGCGGTGTCGTGTACGCGCATGCTCACATTCGTGGCGGGGGTGAGATGGGGAGGAACTGGTGGGAGGCCGGGCATCTCGCGACCAAGCAGAACACCTTCAGCGATCACATCGCCGTTGCCAATGCCCTGGCGGACGGCATGGTCGATGGCGATCGAATCGCCACCCGGGGGCTGTCGGCCGGCGGCTTGCTCCAAGGAGCTGTCTTCTCGCAGCGTCCGGATCGTTGGTGCGGCGTTGTTGCCGAGGTGCCCTTCGTCGACGTCGTCACGACGATGCTCGACGCGACTATCCCCCTGACTGCTGGGGAGTGGGATGAGTGGGGCGATCCCCGACGACCTGAGGACTTTGCCTGGCTGATGGCGTACAGCCCGTACGACAATCTCCCGGCGGCGGGCACCCGTCCTGACCTGTTGGTCACCGGGGCGGTCTTCGACACCCGGGTTCAGGTCTTCGAGCCGGCCAAGTGGACTGCGGCGCTTCGCGCCTCCGACCCCGCCTGGTCGCCCCGGTGCCTGTTCAGGGTCGAGACCGGGGCGGGCGCGCACGGCGGGCCATCGGGCCGCTACGCAGTCCTCGACTACGAGGCCGAGATCTACTCCTGGGTGCTCGAGCGATTCGGCCTGAGCTGAGCGGTCAGCCGGTCGGGACCTTCGGGTCACCCGAGTAGGCCGGACGCATCCTGAGGACTCGTCCGCCTTCGGCCGCGACCTCTGCCGATCGTGTGATGAGCTGGTCGATGTCGTCTTCCGCGTGCACGAACCGGCCGGTGAGGGCATCGAGGTCGCCGGCGGCTGCGCGCAGGACCAGTGAGCAGATCTTCGTGACCGGAGTCCAGAGGTGCTCGGGGACCTGGGGGTTGGCTACGGCCTTGGTCGCGACCAGCCCGGGAGAGAGGTCGAGCACCACCACCCCTGATCCCGTGAGCTGGCTCGCCAACTGGTCAGTGAGTCGAAACAACCCGGCCTTGCTGACCGGGTAGGCCCCGTCGGTCATCGGCAGGGGCATGGCTCCGGCGAGGGAGTTCATAGACAGGACCCGTCCCTGTCCCCGCTCGACCATTCCCGGAAGGACATACCGGGCGAACAGATAGGACCCGAGCAGGTTGGTCTCGACGCGCCCCCACCAGTCCTCGGGGTCGGACTCCCAGAGCACCGGTCCTTCCCATGACCCGGTGCGGCCGGCATTGTTCACGAGCAGATCGATCGGTCCGAGCTCGTCCTCGACGTGCGCCACGGCAGTCTCCACGAAGTGACGGTCCGCCACGTCGCCGACCAGCGCGAGGGCCTGGACTCCGTTGGCACGACAGGCTTCTGCAGTCGCCTCGACGTCCGATGCGGTCCGGGCAACGACCGCGACGCGGACACCCTCGGCGGCGAGCGCCTCGGCTACGGCTCGACCAATCCCCTGCCCGGCACCGGTGATGATCGCAACCTGACCTGAGAGTTCCATGACTCCACCGTACCGTCAGGCGAAACGTCGTTTCAGAGATGCAGTTGCTAGTCCGACCGTTTGAGTTCTGCTGTGACCGCCTCGGCGAAGGTGTCGACGTCGCTCTCGGTGGTGTCCCAGGAGCACATCCAGCGGACGACGTCGGACGGTTCGTCCCAGACGTAGAACCCGAACGCTTCCTGGAGCGGCGCGATGGCCGCGCGCGGTATGCGGGCGAACACCCCATTGGCTTGCACCGGGTGGAGGACCTCGACCCCCGGGATGTCGGTGACGGCGTCAGCCAGTCGAGTGGCCATCGCGTTCGCCTGGGTCGCGTTGCGCAGCCACAGGTCCCCGTCGAGAAGGGCGAGCAGCTGGGCGGAGACGTAGCGCATCTTCGATGCGAGCTGCATCGATGACTTCCGCAGGAACTCCATGCCGTCGACGCGGGATGGATCGAGAACGATGATCGCCTCGCCGAGCATCAGGCCGTTCTTGGTGCCACCGAAGGACAGGACGTCAACACCGACGTCGGTAGTCATGGCCTTGAGTGACGCTCCCGAACTGGCTGCGGCGTTGCTCAGTCGGGCTCCATCCATGTGCACGGACATGCCTAGCCCGTGCGCATGGTCGGCGAGTGCGCGGATCTCGTCAGGGGAGTAGGCGGTCCCTAGCTCGGTGCTCTGGGTGATGCTCACCACCCTCGGCTGGATGTGGTGCGGGTCGCCCCACCCGTAGGCCTGGGTATCGACGAGCGACGGTGTCAGGCGGGCGTCCGGTGTCGGCACCGTCAGCAGCTTCAGACCCGCGACTTTCTCGGGAGCTCCGCACTCATCGACGTGGATGTGGGCGTTCGCCGTGCAGATGACGGCGTCCCAGCGTCGGGTCAGCGCCTGCAGGGCGACCACGTTGGCGCCGGTGCCGTTGAACACCGGGTAGGTCTCAGCCGCTGGGCCGAACTGACTGCGGACCACACCTCGCAGTCGTTCGGTGAGGACGTCGTCGCCATAGGCCGGCTGATGGCCGCCGTCTGCAGCAGTCAGGGCCGCCAGGACCTCGGGGTGGATCGAGGCGTGGTTGTCGCTCCCGAATCTTCGGTGTGCGGTGAGGATGTGCTCCTCGGGTGTTGGTTGATCGCCGGTCATGCGGTCGATCTTGGCGCACATCCCGCGACGTGACCTCTTCGGGTCGGTAGCGTGCCGTGCGTGGAGTCCTTTGACGCACTCGTCGTGGGCGGGGGCATCGCCGGGGTTGCGGCCGGCTACAGCCTGGCCCGTCGTGGTGCCCGAGTTCTGCTCGTGGACACCGAGCCGGTGCTGGCGCATCACACGACCGGCCGATCCGCGGCGATGTTCCTCGAGACTTACGGCACCGTGCAGACTCGACGGCTGGCGATCGCTTCGCGGGCCGGCTTCGAGGAACCTCCCGGCCTCGACCGGTCGCTGCTGACCCCGCGTGGCTTTCTCGTCGTGGGCGGACCCGCTGAGGGCGCGGCGATTGCTGCTGAAGCGGCTCGTAACCAGGCGCTCGTCGGTTCGGTCCGACTGCTCGGGGAGGCGGAGATCGCCGAGATCTGCCGGGCGCTACGCCCCTCGCACGCTTCGGCTGCGATCTGGGAGCCGGACGCCGCGGATCTCGACGTAGCCGCTTTGCATCAGGCGTACCTGGCCTCGATGCGTCGCCTGGGGGCCGTGGTCCGAACGAGTGCACCGGTCACCGAGCTGGTCCGCGTCGGCCCGGTCTGGCGGGCGCAGGTCGGCGTTGACCAGGTGATCGCTGAGCGGGTGATCAATGCCGCCGGTGCCTGGGGGGACGAACTGGCCGGCCTCGCCGACGTACCGACAGTCGGGCTCGATCCGCGGCACCGGACGGCGTTCACTACGCCGCTGCCGTCAGCGTGGGACCCGGCGGAGGCGCGGACGTGGCCGATGATTCAGGACTTCAACGACTGCTGGTACGTCAAGCCGGAGGGTGACGGACTCTTCGGATCGCTGTCGGAGGAGCGGCCGAGCCCAGCCGGTGACGCCCGAGTCCGCGAGATCGACGTCGCACTCGCGTTGGACCGACTGAACGAGGCAACGACGCTCGGCCTGCGCCACGTGCGCTCCTCCTGGGCGGGCCAGAGGACGTTCGCCCCCGACCGTGACCTGGTCCTCGGCCCTGACCCGAGCGACCCCACGTTCTCCTGGTTCGTCGGCCTCGGCGGTTTCGGGATTCTGACCGCGCCGGCTGCGGGTGAGCTGGTGGCCGCGCTCGCCCTCGGAGCGGCACCGCCGCCGGAGGTCCTCGCTGCCGGGGTAGACCCGGGGTCGCTGTCGCCAGCGCGCTTCGCGGTTGCGAGTGATTGAGAGTTCAACTAGATTGGGGTCTGGAGGTACACCATGCCCGCTGTAACCGTTGAGGACGTCCTCACGCTGCCGCGCATCGCCGATCCTGACCGCGCACTCACCACCGACCGCCCGGTCCTCGCCCGCTCCACAGCGCCTGCCGGCTTGGAGGGCGAAGGTTTCCCGGTGCGCAGGGCTTTTGCCGGGGTGGACATGCGAGCGCTTGACCCGTTCATCCACATGGATCAGATGGGCGAGATCGAGTACGCCCCCGGTGAGCCCAAGGGCACGGCGTGGCACCCGCACCGAGGGTTCGAGACCGTCACCTACATGATCGACGGCGTTCTCCGACACCAGGACTCCACGGGGGGTGGCGGCCTGATCACCAGCGGCGGGACGCAGTGGATGACCGCTGGAAGCGGCTTGCTGCACATCGAGGCGCCCCCTGAGGAAGTCGTCCTGGCTGGGGGCCTCTTCCACGGTTTCCAGCTCTGGGTCAACCTGCCTCGCCGGCTCAAGATGACGGCACCGCGGTATCAGGACATCGAGGGTGCTGCGGTGACGCTGTTGTCGTCTCCGGATGGCGGTGCGTTGATCCGGGTGATCGCCGGGTCCGTCGGTGGCCACGAAGGCCCAGGGGTCACACACTCCCCGATCACCTTGATCCATGCCACGCTCGCGCCCGGAGCCGAACTCCGGTTGCCTTGGCGAGAGGACTTCAACGCTCTGATCTACGGGATCTCCGGGGCCGGCTCCGCCGGCTCGGGAGATGCGCCGTTGGGCGGTGGTCAGCTAGCCGTTCTGGGGGCCGGTGACGTCGTGACCGTAAGGGCCGATCACCAGCAAGACGCCCGCACTCAGGCCTTTGACGTGCTCGTGCTCGGAGGACTGCCCATCCGTGAGCCGATCGCGACCTACGGCCCCTTCGTCATGAACACCCGCGAGGAGATCGTCCAGGCCTTCGATGACTACCAGTCGGGTCGCCTTGGTGTGATCCCGGCTACTGCCTAGGCAGCTGGAGACACCAGATCGGCGTAGTCACGGTTGCGTTCAACGAAGGCTCGAACGAAGGAACACAGCGGACGGATCGTCAGCCCCTCGGTCCGCGTCTGGTCCAGCGCGGAGCGAACCAAGAGCGTGCCGAGCCCGCGCCAGCCGTACCCCGGATGGATCTCGGTGTGGGTGAACGCTCGGCAGCCATCGGGCATGTCCAGATAATCGGCCCGCCCCACGATGACCGGTCCGATGCTCAGGACGAAGTGGTTCTGGCCTTCGACGTGGCGCACGAGGACCTCAACCGCGTCTGGCGCCGGGTCCACTCCGGGTGAGGTGTCCACTCCTTCAGTGTGCGGCGAGATCTGCAGCCGCGCATGTTGAGTGATCGAGCGATTACGGACTGCCACCATTGACTGCCTGGGGTTGTCGTCGGCCCCCCCGCGTGCGCTAGCGTCGACCTGTCCACCGCCGAGGTGGTCCCACGGTCGGCTCGCCGAATCCCGCCCCCGTCCGTGGCACGTCCCAGGGCGGGAGTTGGGGGAACCACTTCGGGCGCCGCAGCCAGCGGCATCCTTGGGGTGAAGCGGTGCGTGAGCATCGCAGGCCTAACCTCTGGCCCAACCCGACAGCTCACCTCGCAGGCGCGGAGGTTGTGTCATGTCCGCTCGTCGTTCGCGGTTGGCCGTTGTCGTTTGGGCTCCGCTGTTTGTTGTCGGGTCGTTGCTCGCGGCCACGTCACCCGCTGCTGCGTTCACGTCGGCGGGTCCTACCGGAGCCGTCCCAGGATCCACCGTGGCGCCGGCGTCCACCTCTGTCGACCGGACCATGTCGACCAAGGCCAGGACCTCGAAGTCGTATCGGGCGAGCATTCCCCTCACTGAGTGGGTTTCTTCGACCCATGCCAGATACATCATCAAGCGGGAGAGCGGCGGCAACTGCAAGGCGGTCAGCCCCGGTGGTACTTACCGGGGCAAGTGGCAGATGGGTGCGCCATTCTGGTCGGCGTACGGGGGCAAGACCTACGCGTCGCGTCCCGACCTGGCGACCTGCTCCGAGCAAGACAAAGTGGCCTACAAAGGGTGGGTGGCCTCGTGGTGGAACCCGTGGGGTGGCTGACCCGAGCCAACGCGTTTTTGAGTGCCCCCGGTAGGATTCGAACCTACGCTCCCGCCTCCGGAGGGCGATGCTCTATCCCCTGAGCTACGGGGGCCGGGGTCGGCGACGAGGTTATCAGCCCTCGCCGCCGCCCCTCGACCGACGATCGTGCCGCGCGGAAGGTTCAGGCTCCGCCGGACTTCATGGCGGCGAGCCGAGCCTCGACCTCAGCGTCGTCGGCTGAATCCTCGAGGGACTCGAACTGGGCATCGAGGGTGGACGCGGCCAGTTCGGCGTGACCCTGGACCCTGGCTTCCTCACGGCGGATCTTGTCCTCGAACCGGCTGACCTCCGACGTTGGATCGAGGATGTCGATGGACCCGACGGCGTCTTGAACCTGGGCCTGGGCCTGAGCCATCTTGGCCCGCCCCACGAGTTCGTCACGCTTGCTCTTGAGCTCGTCGAGCTTGCCCTTCATCGCGTTGAGACCGTCCTTGAGCTGCGCGACGATCTGAGTCTGCGAGGCAATCCGAGGCTCGGCACTGGCCACCTGGCCCTCGAAGTCGATCTGCTTCTTCAGGGCGATCTTGGCGAGGTTGTCGAACCTGTCCGCTTCCGCAACCTGGCCGCCGGAGCGGTACTCATCGGCTTTCGCTGAGGCTGCTGCAGCCTTTGCGCCCCACTCCGCAGAGGCTGTCTTGTCCTCGCTGAGGTCGGCTTCTTGGAGCCTGAGCCCGCCGATGGTCTGAGCCACGGCATCCTCGGCCTCAGCGATGCCATTGGTGTAGTCGCGGATCATCTGGTCCAGCATCTTCTCCGGATCCTCAGCTCGGTCGAGCATGGAGTTGATGTTGGCTCTGGCGAGCTGTGAGACCCGCCCGAAGATTGACTGCTTGTCGGCCATCGTGGTCCTTCCGATTCGTGGGTGTCGTGCTGGCTTGGTGCCGTGCTGGCTTGGTGCCGTGCTGAGCGATGGATCCGCTAGAACCGACCGCCGCCGCCGCGCCCTCCTCCTCCGCCTCCTCCTCCAAATCCTCCGGGGCTGAACCCTCCCCCGCCACTGCCTCCGCCGAACATCCCGCCGCCGAAGCCTCCGCTCCCGCCACCGCCGCCGAAGCCTCCGCTGAGGATGCCGCCAAGGATCATGGAGGTCAGGTCCACGCTGCCGCCGGGACGACTGGCCGGTGGTCGATTCTTGGCTTCCCAGGCCGAGACGTCCTGTTGGGCGACGGCGAGGGCCTGATCGGCCAACTGGTCGGAAGCCTGTGCATGGCGCAGCGCGGTGGCCGGATCCGCACCCGCGATCGACCGGGCTTGCTCGTAGTGGCGTCGACTCTCGCCCAGTCGGGTACGCGCCGCTGCCCCCACCGCCCCGCGGCGGGTCTCGATAAAGTCGGTGGCCGCAGTGATCGCGGCGTTGGCCGCAAGCATGGCTTGGTCGAGCGCAGCGCGCGCCTTCGCTGCCGCGGCAGCGGCATCACGGGAAGGGGCAAGAGCCAGGTCGAGCTGGGCGTCAGCCTCCTCAAGCTTGCGCAGCGCCGTGAGTGGGTCGCCTCCGTTGCGGGCCTGCTCGGCTCCGGTGATAGCGATCTCCGCAGCGGCCACCGCGGCCATCACCTGAGGGGGCGCGCCAACAAGAGCGCGGGCCTCGGCAAGGTCGTGCGCGGTCTCCTGCAGTGCTTCGCCCGTGCGGGAGCCAACTTGCGCCAGATCCTCACCGGCCCGCTCGACGGCATCGAGCAGCGTGACGGACTGGCCGACGGCGTCCTCGGCGGCCCGCGCGTCGCGTACGGCTTCTGCACGCTGACCGGCCGCGACCGCCGCGGTGCCTTCCCGGACGGCCTGGGCGGCAAGGGTGAGTAACTCCTCAGCCTGGGCGGGGTTGTTGGTGACTGAGGCGAGTGCAGCGCTGGAATACGTCTGCGACAGCCGGCTCAAGGTCCGACGTGATTCGGGCAGGCGCCTCGCAACCTCCTCGTGTCGGCGCCCCGTCTCGGCCAGGACCTCGGGCACCTTGGCCTCGAGGTCACGCAACGCGTCGAAGTTCGCCTTCTGCGCGTCGAGTGCCTCATTGGCAGCATCGAGTGACGCGACGACTTCCGTGAGCATCGCCCGCCGGGTGCTCTCATCCTCGGGGATTTCGTCATCCAGCCGCTGGCGGATCTGGAAGGCCTGGGCGAGCGCTGCGGTCGCGGCCTCGATGGCTGCGTGGAACGGGCGTACGGCTTCGGCGCCGAACTGCGCCTCGGCGAACCCGAGTTCCTGTTCGGAGGTCTTGAGGGCGTCGTCGGTCTCCACCAGAAGGCGGTTGGATCGACGTTCGAGCTCGGCGGTCGGCAGCTCAGCCACGGGAGTGTCCGGGCCGGCCGCAGGGTGGGAATCCTTGCGCCGACGCAGGAAGATCACGAGGAGCCACCCGCCCACGCCGAGGGCGGCGAAGAGCAGGCCCACCGTCACCCTAGAGATCCCACCGCCGGCGCTTGGGCTTCCCACGCCCCCATCGTTTTCACCGTTCCCGCCATCCCCGGGAGTCCCTCCGGCCGCGAGCTCGCGCTGATAGCCCTGAGCGGCCGCGATGGCAGACCCAGGCCAGTCGCTGCCAGCCAGCTCCGGCTCGATGTCGTCGGTGGCAACCTGCGCCAGCTGGGCTTGGTCGAGGGGAAAGTCGTCGTCAACCCAATAGGCGTAGCGCCGGTCTGCTGTGGCCACGGCAAGCAGGATGTCGTTTCCACCCATGCCGGACTTGTCGAAGGTCTGCTCGGCCCAGTCCTGCTGCGGAACCCCGTCGAAGGATGCGACGTAGACCACGAACAGCTGCGCCCCCTCGGTCGCCTTGAGCTCGTCGATGGCCGCCTCGACGTCGGCTGTGCTGCTCCCGAATACGTCCTCGGGATCGGTGATCTGCGTGGGGACGTCCAGCGGAGGGTCGGCCATCGCCGCGGTCCCCGACACGAGGCCGGCAGCGAGAGCCAAGGTCAGGACGACGAGCAGCCGGATCAGCCCGCGGTGGGCCATGGGGGCGAAGTCGGGCATCCACACCTTCTCGGGAGCTGGGCGGCGGTCCGTCGTTCAGGTCGTGACTGCGAGCGGATCTTCGGTGATCGGCAGGACGGCGACCACCGGGGGAACCCGGTCGGTGGCAACGCCCCACTTCTCCAACTGATCGCGTACGGCGGTCTCGGCTGCCTCGGCCTGGGCTGAACCGACTCGCCGGGTTGCCCAGGCCAGTTCGCGAGCGCGCAGCGCGCGTTCGACACCTTCCATGCCACCGGGTGGGTCCTCGAGGCGGAAGACATCGCGCACGAACACGGCGAGCTGTAGGCGGTAGTCGTGACCTCGCGCCACAAACGTTCCGGGAACTACCGACATCGAGTTCTTGGCGTCAATCATCGTGGTGATGAAGGTGCCGAACGGGCGCCACACCATCTCTTGCGGCACGACGGCCGGTCGGTTGTCGCCCAACCAGTCAGGCTTCTGCACCGCCAGTGGGAGTCCAAACTTCACGATCGGGTCGTCGTGCTGGCTGAGCAGAACGACGCGCACCCGCGCGCGTTGCTCCTCCGGCAGCGCGGTCCACTCGGCGTGGGTGCCGATCTCCACGGCGAGGCCTTCGGGGTCTAGCCCGGCCTTGTTGACCCGCCAGGCATTTGGCGCCGGGGTCGCGTTGGGCATGCCGATGAACAACGCACGGTCTACACCGAACTGCTCCATCTCGCGGTTTCCCTGGAACAGCGTGTCCGCGCCGGTCTGAGCACCGAGGGACTCGCCGAAAACCACGACCCTCGGTCGCTTCTTTGCGGGCATCGCATCCAGGCGCACCCGTAGGGCAGCAAGGAAGGCCTGGTTCTGTGTTCTGCCCACCCCGATCCGGCCGATGGACATCGGCGAGGGACGCAGGGAGTACTGCATGGCCACCTGGGCGCACTTGCCGCCGGTCAAGTGCTCGACGGTCTCCAGTGCGACGTAGTTGACATAGCCAGTGCCGGTTGGGGTGTAGAAGACGATGAGTGGGCGTTCGAGACCGCCGAGCGCTTCGAGCTCACGCAGGGCCAGGTCGGCCCGGTCAGCGGGGGTAGCTGCCGAATCGACCCCGATGAAGGCCCGTACTGGCGCCGTGGCGCGGGATCGCCCGGTGGCCTCGCGGATCTCTGCGGTGGTCATGGCCATGTTGACGAACCGGCGGCCCTCTCGCCCAAGGGTGTTCCAGTCGACCAAACTCGCTGGACCGCCGGTGACGTGTGGGGAGTCGGGGCGTGAGGAGTAGGCCGCTTCCACCGCGCCTCCGGTGGCGTCGGCGGAAGCCAGCACTTTGCGGATGCCGAGGTAGCCCGCTCCGGCGAGGGTGCCGAGCGACACTGCGTGCCCAGCGATCAACGCCACCGGTTCGGGCAGCACCCGAGCGATCGGCCAGGCGACTCCTCGGGCAAATAGCCGCTCGCCGTAAGCCGCGACGAAGGTTGCTACCGCTACGCCCGCTCCGGCCACTGCGGAGCGACCGGCGACGATCCGCACGTCGGACTCCACCGCCATGCCGTATTCATCGAGTTCGTCGCTGGCCTGCAGGCCACGCCGCGCGAGCCCGTACGCCGCACCGGCGAGAGCTGCTCCCGCGACGGCGAGCGGGGCGATGGGAAGGGCCTTCGTCTCATGGCCGGTGACGGTCACCGCAGCCTCAGTCGTGGTGAGACCAATCATGGCCGTCGATGCGCCGAGGACTGAGCGGAAGCCGACGGAGCGGGCTGCTGCGCGGGCGAGCGGTTCGCCTGGGTAGGCCGGGAGCGCGCGCTGGAGCCCCAGGCCGATGCCGAGCACGGCCGCCTCGACGGCGAACGCCGAACGCCGGAAGCGCGCAGGGCTGGCATCGGCGCCGGCCAGAACGCCGGCCAGCGCCTGAATCGCCGACTGGCTGGTGACGACCAGGCCATAGTTCACGGCCACGAGGAGCCCGGTGATGGCGGCCTGGTCTGAGGTGCTGCGGGGCATCAGCCCCCGCTGGAAGGACGCGCCGGCGGCGGCGGCCGCGGCGAGAACTGCGGTCTGCTCGGACAAATCCGTGGGTCGGGTGAGAAGGGCGCCAAATCTCTGTGCAGCGATCATGCGCATCCCTCATGTCCGGAAGTGGGCGATCGGCGCCTCACGTCTCGGTCAATCTAGCGTCGCCTCGGGGGGCATCGCCCGCCGGTAGCCTGGTCCGGTGGACCCCTCAGCGCTGCAAGCAGCCGTAGCCTCCTGCGTGCGCGCCGCAATCGAGTCGGGGGACTTGTCGTTGGCCCCGGCTGACGTGCCTGCTGAGATCACGGTTGAGCGGCCCAAGCAGCGCGACCACGGGGATTATGCGACCAACATCGCCCTCCAATTGTCGAAGCCTGCGGGGCAGCCTCCCCGGGTGATCGCCGAACTGCTCGCGCCGCGATTGGCGGACGTCGACGGCATCGCGTCGGTCGACATCGCCGGTCCTGGCTTCCTCAACATCCGCCTCGACACGGCTGCTCAGGGTGAGCTCGCGCGCTCGATCGTCGAAGCAGGGGCGACGTATGGCCACGGTGACGCCCTCGCCGGTCAGCGCATCAACCTCGAGTTCGTCTCGGCCAACCCCACCGGCCCCGTCCACCTGGGTAGCGTGCGGTGGGCTGCTGTGGGCGACTCACTCGCCCGAGTGTTGGCAGCGGCCGGGGCGGAGGTGTCCCGGGAGTACTACTTCAACGATCACGGTGCTCAGATCGACCGGTTCGCCCGGTCCTTGCTCGCCCGTGGACGGGGCATGGACGCACCGGAGGACGGCTACGGGGGCGCCTACATCGAAGACATTGCTCAGCGCGTAATGGCCAGCGAGCCGGGAGTCCTTGACCTGCCCGACGACGTGGCTCAAGAGGTATTCCGCCGCGTGGGCGTCGACCTCATGTTCGTTGAGATCAAGCAATCCCTGCACGACTTCGGCGTGGACTTCGATGTCTACTTCCACGAGAACGACCTGCACGAGTCCGGCGCCGTGCAGCGGGCGGTGGATCGGCTCCGTGGCCTTGGGCGAATCTACGAGGAGGATGGCGCTGTCTGGCTGCGCACCACCGACCTCGGCGACGACCGCGACCGGGTCATCATTCGCAGCACTGGAGAACCCGCCTACATCTCCGGGGACTTGGCTTACTACCTCGACAAACGCGAGCGCGGGTTCGACCGGGTCATCATCATGCTGGGCGCCGACCACCACGGCTACGTCGGTCGGATGATGGCGATGTGCGCGGCGTTCGGCGACACCCCCGGGGTCAACCTGGAAATCCTTATCGGGCAGATGGTTAACCTCCTCAAGGATGGCGAGCCGCTCCGCATGAGCAAGCGCGCTGGCACGATCGTGACGATGGAGGACCTCGTCGACGCGGTCGGCGTGGACGCCGGCCGCTACGCCCTCGCGCGTTCCTCGAGCGACTCCAACATCGACATCGACCTCGACCTGCTTACCAGGCGTACGAACGACAACCCTGTCTACTACGTGCAGTACGCCCACGCGCGCACCTGCAGCGTGCGCAAGAACGCGGCCGACGTGGGGATCGGACTGGACGTGTTCGACCCTGCGCTGCTGACCCATCCCACCGAGAGCGATCTGCTCGGGATGCTTGGTGAGTTCCCAAGGATCGTCGCGACCGCGGCCGAGCTTCGGGAGCCGCACCGCGTGGCGCGCTACCTCGAGGCCCTGGCCGGCACTTACCACCGCTGGTACGACGCCTGTCGGGTGATCCCCAAGGGTGATGAGCCGGTGACCGATCTCAACCGCACTCGCGCCTGGCTCAACGAGGCGACCCGACAGGTGCTGGCCAACGGCCTCGACCTGCTCGGAGTGAGCGCGCCGGAGCGCATGTAGCCGTCGCGCTTGCGGGCAACCGGCCTCAAAACGGCGGGACATCTTCCGGTCTCGGCGGTGGATCGGGTTTGGGTGGGCCGGGGGGCTCGGGGCCAGCACTCAATCCGATGGTGCCGACTTGGATGCGTCGTCCGGTGGGGGTGGTCCAGGTGAGGCGTCCGTTGCCGTGGTTGGTGAGGGTCCATCCGGGGGCAAGGTGTTTGAGGTGGTGGTGGTGCACGCACAGGGGGGCGAGGTTGCAGATGCAGGTGGGGCCTTCGGGGTATCTGAGGGTGTGGTCGAGGTCGCATCTGCGTGAGGGGCGGGCGCAGCCGGGGAACACGCAGACCCGGTGCCGGACGCGGAGCAGGTTCTCGAGTCGCTCGGGTGGGGCGTAGGGGCCGGGGCCTTCGAGGCGGTGGGTGTCGGCGCCTGGGCAGGTCTGGTCAACCGCGACAGCCCCGTCGACGGTTCCGCCGGTGTGTTCGGCGAGGTCGAGGAGGTCGCGCAG
>JANPBY010000166.1:0-34236 GCA_031430645.1 Actinomycetes bacterium | reverse complement strand
CCGCGCATCTCCCCTGCCGCTCGTGCGGTGAAGGTGACCGCCAGAACGGTCTGCGGTGTGAACACCCCGGCATGGACGCCGTAAGCGATTCGATGGGTGATGGCCCGGGTCTTGCCGGTGCCCGCGCCGGCCAGGACGCACACCGGCCCGGTCAAAGCCTGCGCCACCGCTCGCTGCTCGGGATCGAGGGCCGCCAGGACGGCGTCAGCATCGGCGGGGGGCACAGCACCATCTTCGCTGGTACGTCCCCCAACTGTGACGCGGTCCACAGGTCGAAACCACGACCAGGGACCCTTCGCGGGAAGCAACGGCCCGACAGGCACGTTGACGGAGAAGCAGAGAAGATCAAGGTGGGCAATCCCAAGACGGCGATGGCCACGACAAGAACTCGAGGAAACCTGATGGCCACGCTCACGATCTACAGCACGACCTGGTGCGGACCGTGCATCCGATTGAAGTCTCAGCTGGACCGTGCCGGTATCTCCTACGAGGTCATCGACATCGAAGAGGACCCCGATGCCGCGCAGTTCGTGATGGCTGCCAACAACGGCAACCAGAGTGTGCCGACCGTTGAGTTCCCCGATGGCTCGACCCTTACGAATCCCAGCGTCATCCAGGTACAGGACCATCTGAAGAAGAGCGCCTAGACAGTCACCAGCCGGCTGGGCCGTCGGGGATCGGACCGCCGTACCAGTGCTCGACCAGCTTGCGCGCAATGGAGACCGACGGCGGGAACAGCACCTCACCGGATGCCACCGCGTCTCGGAGGTCCGGCCGGCTGAACCACCTCGCCTCAGAAATCTCGACGCCGTCTACGCAGAGCGCACCAGCGTCAACTGCGCGAGCCGAGAATCCGAGCATCAGCGAGGACGGGAACGGCCACGGCTGGCTAGCCAGATAGCGAACATCGACGACATCGATGCCGGACTCCTCCTTGATCTCGCGCACGACGGCGCGCTCGGCCGACTCCCCCGGCTCCACGAAGCCGGCCAACGTCGAGAAGCGGCCAGCCGGCCATTGAGGGTTGTGGCCAAGGAGCGCCCGACCGTCATCGTCGGTGACCAGGACGATGACCGCCGGGTCGGTGCGTGGGAAGTGCTCCGCCGCGCAGGCCACGCACCGACGTACGTGCCCCGCTGACTCGACCGTGGTCCGAGCACCGCAACGGGCGCAGTGCGGGTGGGTGGCATGCCAGTTGGCCAGCGCCACGGCGTGCACGAACAAGCCGGCGTCACGGTCGCCGAGCAGGGCACCCACTTCGCGCAGCCCGGCCCAGACGATGCCGTCCTCGGGACTGTCCGTCGGCTCCGGCTCGGTCTCCTCGAGCACCGCGAACCACACGGTCTGGTCCTCATCGACGCCGAGCAGGAATCGTTCCCCGGGACGGGTCTCGTGGGGAGCGACCGAGGCCAGCCGGTCACCGGTCACCAGCGTGCGGCCCGCGAACACCCGCAGGACCCGGGTGGTCTCCTCAGCCCAAGCGGCTGCGAGCCACTCCGGGTCCTTGCGGCGCTCACTCACCTCATCGATGGTCGTACGCGCCAGCGCCAGCCATCCCAACGGTGCCTCGGACATGCCGTGACCCTATGAGACCCGTACGGTCAGACCATGCCCGAGCCGACCCCGACGACCTCGCGGATCGCCACCTTCAACCTGCTGCACGGGATGAAGCTGCGCTCAGGTGAGGCCGACCCGGCCGACCTTAGCGCCGCCGCGGCGAGTCTGGCCGCCGACCTGGTGGGCCTTCAGGAGGTCGACCGGCTCCAGGATCGATCCGGGGCCGTCGACCAGACCGAGCTCGTCGCCGAAGCCCTGGCGGCCGAGCACTGGAGATTCGTTCCGGCCATCCACGGAACTCCCGGCATCGAGTCCGCGTGGACCCCGGCCACCTCTGATGACGGGCGTGAGACCACCGGGCCGACGTACGGCGTCGGCATGGTGTCGCGCTGGCCAGTGCGCCGATGGTGGGTTCGGCGCTTCGAACCGGCACCGTTCTCGTTGCCCCTGCTCGTTCCTCAGGACTCGCGACCCCAACTGATCCGGATCCCTGATGAACCGCGCGTGGCGCTAGCCGCGCTGGTCGACGGGCCGGGCGGTGCGTTCACGGCTGTGACGTGCCACCTGTCGTTCGTTCCCGGCTACAACATCAAGCAGCTTCGAACCCTCGCGCGCTGGGTAGCCCGGATGCCCCAACCCGTGATCCTCCTCGGTGACCTCAATCTGCCTGGTGCAGTCCCTCGGTGGGTGACCGGCTGGGAACCCTTGGCCCGGGCCGCGACGTACCCCTCCTATCAGCCGCGCGTGCAGCTCGACCACATCCTCGGGCTCGGGATCGGGACGGCGGACGTACGGGCCGAGCACGTGCTGGCGCTGGACGTCAGCGACCACTGCGCCCTGGCCATCGACGTGGACCTGGCTGGTGCCATCGCGCGAACGAGCGGCGAGGTCAGCGCACCAGAGTGAGCAGCTCGGCCAGGGCATCTGCGCCGGGTAGGTCATCGTGGCGCTGGATCTCGCCACGAGCCACGTAGTAGAACGCCGCGCCGACCTCGGTCTCTGGAACCCCTGCGATTTGGGCCCAGGCCGCGCGGTAGACGGCCAGCTGCAGCGGGTCAGCAGCTGACGATCCGGTCTTCCAGTCGATGACGTCGTAGCCGCCGTCAGGCCGGAGATACACCGCGTCGATCCGGCCGCGAACCACGCGGCCGTCAAGGACCAGCTGGAACGGCGCCTCGACGCGATGCGGCGGCGTGGAGGAGTACGGCCCCGCCAGGAAGGCAGCCTGCAGGTCACCGAGCTCGGCGTCGTCGACGAGGTCATCGTCGGCGGCCCCCTCGAGGTCGGAGCGATCCAAGAGGGGCTGGGTATCGAACAACCCCTCGACCCAACCGTGGAACCGGGTGCCCCGTCGGGCCGCGGGGGCAGGGGGGCGCGGCATCGGCCGGGCCAGGTCGCGAGCGAGGCCCGCCGGATCTGCGACCAGGCGGACGAGGGCCGAAGCCGACAGGGCGGCAGGCACGGGCACGTCATGCAGGGCGGTGTGCAGCGCCCGGGCCTCTTCGAGCAAGGCGGCGGCATCGCGGTCCCAGGCAGCGGTGAGCTCTTCGTCGACCTCGTCGGTGGGCGCCGCAAGGTCAGCGACTATCTGCGCATGATCAGCAGAAGGGGAGAGCGCGGCGAGGACGAGGTCGCGCGCGTGCCGCCGTTCGGCCAACGCGGAGGCGTCGAGTGGGAGCGGCCAACTGAACCCCTCCCCACCGGCCTCGGCCAGCCAGGGGTTCTCGGCCGCCTCCGGTTCCGGGGTCCACACGACCACATCGCCGAAGGTGCGCCCGCCGTGGCCTTCCATGCAGTGCGCATGCACCTCCTCGAGGTAGGGGGACGGCCCCCGCGGCCGTTTCTGAGTTGGACCCCACCAGTGGCCGGTGACAACGAGGGTGTCCTTGGCGCGGGTCAGCGCGACGTAGGCGAGGCGCCGTTCTTCGAGTTCGTCGATGGCTTTGAGCTCCGCCTTGTGGGCGGCCAGACCCTTGACCGACCACTCCGGCGTCGGCGGGAAATCTGCAGCATCGCCGCGCAACTCTGTCGGGAGCGAAGATCCGCTCGTGGTCCATGACGACCGGCTGCGGGTGGAGGGGAAGACCCCACGGGTCACATCGGGGACCACGACCACGGGCCATTCGAGGCCCTTGGCCTTGTGGATCGTCATCAGCTTTACCGTGTCACCGGAGGTCGGCGCCGCGGTGTCGAGGCCACGTTCGAAGCGATCAGCCGCCGCCAGGAAGGCGAGGAATGCGCGCACCCCGGAGTCGTCGTCGAGGTCGGCGAAGTCGGCCGCGTGATCCAAGAAGCTTGCGAGTGCCTCAGATCGACGGGTGCGGGGGGCCTGGGGTGCGGCCCCGACCTCGACATCGAGACCCGTGGTAGCCAGCACTCGATGGAGGAGGTCGAGCAGCGGGTCGCCAACATGACGGCGCAGCACCGACAGCTCGCTCGCGAGCCGCGCGAACCGTTCTCGGGCCTCGGGTGAGTACGCGGCAGTGCCGGGATGCTCCAGCGCCTCGGACAGCGAGACGACCTCGGCTGGGTCTACGCCGGCGACGGCCTGGTCCAGGAGCGCTTGGACGTCAACCACCGGAGTGTCGGCGCCGTCGGAGCCGGGCTGGTCCGAATCCGCTTTGACGAGGTCGGCTGCGCGACGCCCGAGCAAGACCAGGTCGCGGGGACCGATCCGCCAGCGCGGCCCGGTGAGCAGGCGTACCAACGAGGTGTTAGCCGTGGCGTCGACCAGCACGTCGAGGGTGGCCACCAGGTCAGCCACCTCAGGAAGCGCCAGCAACCCACCGAGGCCGACGACCTCCACCGGGATTCCGCGGGCCACCAAGGCGTCGTGATAGGGCGCGAAATCCGACCTGACCCGGACGAGCACGGCGATGTCGCGAGGATGCACGTCTGGTGCGCTCAGCTGGCCAAGGACGGCATCGGCGGCCCACTCGACCTCCTCGATCTGGCGCTCGAACAACCCGACCATCGTGCGGCCGTCCGCTTCGACCCCCGGCCGGGGCGACAGCTCCAGCAGGCCTGGGTGCCTCGACCGCAGCAGTTCGGACACGGCGTTGGCCAGGCGCAGCAGGAGACCGCCGCTGCGGTTGTTCTGGGCCAGGTCGTAGCGCTGCGCCGGGCTCCGGTCAGCGCGCGGGAAGTCGACCGGGAAGGCATCGATGTTGCCGACCGAGGCGCCCCGCCAGCCATAAATGGCCTGGCACGGGTCGCCGACCGCGGTGACGGGGTGCCCGCCCCCGAACAGCCCCGTCAGCATGACCTTCTGGGCGACCGAAGTGTCCTGGTATTCATCGAGAAGGACGACCCGGTAGCGCTCGCGCTCGGCCTCCGCGACGGCAGGGTGCTCACGAATCAGACGGACGGCTTCGGCCAGCTGGTCACCGAAATCGAGGACGCCAAGAAGGACCTTCTCCGCCCGGAGCAGATCCACGACCGTCGACATCTCGATGCGCTGCAACGCGGCATCGCGGGCCTTGAGGACATCGGCCGGGGTCTTGGGCAGTGCCTCGAGTTCGGTCACGAGCCGCAGGTCGTGCGCCCGGAGCTCGTCCGTCGTGACGAGGTGCTCCGACAGCTCGCCGTCGAGGGAGACGATCTCTCCCACGAGGTAGGGCACGGTCTTGTCGAGGGTGTCGAACGGGCCGGGTGCGCGCCGGAGCACGCGCTCGGCAAGCTGGAAGCGAGTGGCATCGGCGAGCAGCCGCGCTCCGGGCTCGACCCCGATGCGGAGCCCATGGTCTCGGAGCAGCCGACCGGCATAGGCGTGATAGGTCGCGACGGTCGGCTCGCCATCGACGGGCAGCTGGCCCAAGAGATCCGGAGTGAGCAAGGCCAGCGCCCCGCGAATCCGGACGGCGAGCTCTGCGGCTGCCTTGTTGGTGAACGTCAGGCCAAGCACCTGCTCAGGCAGCACCTGGCCGGTGCCGACCAGCCACACCACCCGCGCGGCCATCGCCGTGGTCTTGCCCGAGCCGGCACCGGCAATGACGACGCCCGGCTCGAGGGGGGCCGTGATGGCTGTCAGCTGTTGGTCAGTGAAGGGCACCTCGAACAGTTCGCGAAGCTCACCCGGGGTCAGGACCGGGCGCTCGTCGGGGGCATCCCCGAAACTCAGCTGGGTCATCGGATGACCTGCCGGCCCTCATCGCGCGCAGGGCAGGAGGCCTTGAACTGGCAATAGCTGCAAGCCTCACCGGGGGTAGGCGGGAACAGCTCAGCTGCCATCGACTCGACGGCTGAGGCGAGCTGCCGGTCGATATCCGTGGTCCCGTCGTCGTGAACCAGCAACGGCTGCTGGCCTTGGACCTTGGGCTGACCGTCCTTGGTCCCCGCGCGCAGCTGAACCAGCTCGGCGCCACCGCTGACTGCGTCCTCGAGACCGCCGAGATCTGCAACGGCGCCCTCGCGGACGGCCACCTGATAGACCCCGAGCTGCGGATGCTCGGCGACCTTGGGGCCACTGGGTGGGTTCTTGCCGGTCTTCAGGTCCACGACGTGCACGAGACCGTCCCGGTCGACCTCGACCCGGTCCATGGACCCTCGAAGCACGACCTCGCGGTCGCCGACGGCCAGGGTCACGATGAACGGGTGTTCCGAGGCAACGAGGGTGCGCCCTCGATCGTCGGTGTGCCACATGAGGAAACGTTCGAGCGCCTTGCGGGCCTCGACCCGCTGACGATCGGACTGCCAGCGCGCCTCAAAGGCCAGGGCGCTCCAGACCCGGTCGAGCAAGGACATGAGCGGCTCGATCTCGGCCGGGGTGGTCCCCTTGGCGACGTCGTCGGCGATCGTGTGCACCACGGAGCCGAAGCCGAGTGCGGTGCTTCGGGCCGAGTCGGCCTTCGCCTCGTGCTGGAGGAACCACCGCAGGGGGCAGTCGAGCAGACCCGAGAGGGACGACCCCGAGAGCCGAATGGGCACCCCCTCGGGGTGCAACTGCGTGCCAGGGTCACTGAGATCGCCCAGCCCCCACCAGCGGTCGGGGTGGGCGCTGGGTACGAGCACCGCGCCGTTGTCGGCGGTGGCGCCGGCCAACTGCGCGAGACGTACGGCTGCCGCCTGTCGCATCGCCCCACCGACGGTCGGGTCCGCGGCCGTGGCCCGCAGCTCGGCGACGAGCGCGGTCAGGGTGAGGGGGCGGCGGGGGCGCTCAGCGACCGCCGTGACGCCAACTCCAAGCTCACTGAGGAATCGACTCGGTCGTGATCCGTCGTCCTCCGGTGAGTCGACGGCGGTGACGACCAGCCGGCGGCGGGCCCGGGTGGCCGCGACATAGAACAGTCGACGTTCCTCGGCGAGGAGCTCGGCCGTTGCCGGTGGTGGCGCCAGCCCCTCGGCCGAAAGGCGTTCGGCGTCGAGCAGCGACCCCCGCCGGCGCAGGTCGGGCCAGCCGTCCTCTTGGACGTCGACAACGACCACCAGGTCCCATTCGAGACCCTTGCTTCGATGTGCCGTGAGCACCCTGACTGCGTCACCACGCAGAGAACGTTCGGCCAGGGTGTCTCCGGGGATCTGTTGGGCCTCGAGCTCTTCGAAGAACGTACGGGCTCCGCGGCGCTCGGTGCGATCCTCAAAGCGCGACGCCGCCTCGAACAGAGCGACGACAGCGTCGAGATCTCGGTCGGCCAACCGGCCGGCCGGTCCACCAGCCCAGGCCGAACGCTCGAGCCGTCCCGGCCACGAGGTGCCGTCCCACAGCGACCACAACACGTCATAGGCCGACCCACCGGAGCTCGAGACAGCAGCGGCTCGCTGCAGGAGGGACGCCAGCCGAGCCGCTGGACCGACGACGTTGGGGTCGAGGGCGACCAACCGCTCGGGTTCGGCCAGCACCTCACGGATCAACTCAGCGCTGGCCCGCGGGAGCGGTGAACCGACGGGGCCCCGCTCCTCCTCCCGCAGCACTCGCCCCAGCCGTCGCAGGCCGGCCGTGTCCATCCCACCGAGAGGACTCACCAGCAACTCGCTGGCAGCTTCCTGGGTCAGCAGCCGGGGTTCGGCCACCACCCGCAGGGCGAGCAAGAGCGGAGCAACAGCTGGCTCCCGCGCGAGCGGAAGCTCGTCCGAGGCCACTTCGACGGGGACCCCAGCGGCGCCGAGCACCCGACGCAAATAGGGCAGCGACCGCACCCCAGACCGGACGAGCACGGCCATCTGGGTCCAGGGGAGCTGGTCGTCGAGATGGGCGCGACGCAGAACATCGGCAACGGCGTCGAGTTGCGCCGAGCGTGACGGGAAGGCCCACACATCGACGTCGCCCTCGGGCGTGCCGTCGGCGGGCACCAAAGCCCGGTGCTGCCGGAGGGCCTCGATCAGCCCCCCACCGGCGACCGGCATCCGTCGGGCGACCGATCGGGATGCCGCCAATAGCTCAGTTCCGGCCCGCCGCGATACCCGCAGGGTGGTGACCTCAGCAGGCTCACCGGCCGCCGTCCGGAAGCGGGTACGGAAGTCCAACAGGCCACGGACCTCGGCTCCGCGAAAGCTGTAGATGGACTGGTCGGGATCGCCCACGACGACCAGGTCACGACCGTCGCCCGCGATCGCCGCAAGGAGCCGCTCCTGAGCCGGATCGGTGTCTTGGTATTCATCGACAACCACGAGGTCATAGCGGGCGCGCAGCGCGGCCCGACCCTGCGCGGACTCGGCGAGGATCACAGCCCGGTGGACCAGCTCGGCGTAGTCCAGCGCGCCTAGCTGGTCGAGGACGGCGAGATAGTTGTCGAGGAATCGTGCGGCCGCCGTCCAGTCGTCGCGGGCACCGGCCTCCACGGCGATCCGGGCTAGATCTGGCGGTTCGAGGCCGAAGCCACGCGCGCGGGCCAGGAGGGTGCGGACCTCGTCGGCGAAGCCACGGGTGCCAAGGGCAACCGCGAGCTCCTCGGGCCAATCACGCAGTCCATCGGATCGGTCGCCGATCAACAGCTCACGGACGACGACGTCCTGCTCCGGGCCGGACAGCAGCCGCAAGGGGCGTCCAGCATCCTCAGGCGGCCGGGTCTCTCCCGCGAGGGCATACGCGAAGGCGTGAAAGGTCCACGCAGACTGGGCTTCGACTGTTTGCCCGAGGCGGGCCGCGATCCGATCGCGCAGCTCTTGGGCAGCCTTCCGGGAGAACGTCAGGGTGAGAATGCGGTCCGGGGAGGTGCCCGCCCGGACGCGGGCGGCCACTGCGGCAACCAACGTAGTGGTCTTGCCCGTGCCCGGCCCCGCCAGGACCAACAAGGGGCCGTGCCCCGACTGCGCCACCCGATCGACGACGGATTGCTGGGCCGCATCGAGCTCGACGCGCTCGGCCTCGGGGACCACGCCAGTCACCAGCTGAAACGGAGCCTTGGTCCGCCCCCCGCGTGTGGTCATGAGCCCAGTGAATCAGCCCGCGCCGACACTGCCCGTTCCCCGGTGCGAGCTAGTCGGGGGTCCAGCGGCAGCGGTCCAGGTCGATCCGGATACGCGGATCACGGAAGGGCGCACCATCGGCGGTCAGTCGTTTCGCGGCCTCGACCTCGTGCCCGGGGGGCAGCAGGCCACCGGCGCGGATCACCCGCCACCAAGGAACGCCGGAGCCGTACCGGCTCATCACGTTGCCCACCGACAAGGCCGACCCACCGACGACGCCGGCGATGTCCCCATACGTCATGACCAAGCCCTCGGGGATGCGCGCCACCAGGTCGAGAACTCGCTCTGCATACGGCGTCGGGAGCACGAACTTCATCCTGTCTTGCTGGGGTCCAACCTGTCATGAGTCGGTGTCCCCGAGGTGCGTGTCATGAAACGATCACCGCGTGACCGACGGTGCGAGCCCTAGCGCATCGCAGCTCCCCCATCCCGCGCTGGCCGGCGTGGAGGTTATTGAGGACCCACAACCCAAGCGCGTCCGACGTCCGGCCGACGCGATGCGATTCCTCCTCGCGACAACCGGGTTCGCGCTCGTCCTGACCCTCGGCACGATCGCCACGCAGACCGCTGACAGCGTCGACGATGAGATCACCAGCGTCGTCGCACTACTCCCCGGCCCCTTGCTCTTCATCATCAACCTGATCGTCGGCTTCGGTTTCCTCGGCGTTCCGATCGCCGTGGGCATCGACTTGATTCTTCGGCGCCGAGGGCGCCAGCTCCTCGAGGCGTTGCTCGCCGTCGCCACGGCAATCCTCGTGGTGGCTGGGCTCGACGCCCTGGTCATCAACGTTGAACCCGCCGCCAGGCTGCTTGCTGCCCTGACCGAACCCTCCGGTGGGAGCAACCCGTTCAGCGCACTCCTCGCCGGGGTGACCGCCTACTTCGTCGTCGCCAGGATCGGCGAGCGGCATCTCTGGTTAGCCGCGGGTTGGGTGGTGCTCGGAGGTTTCATCGTCACCTCACTCCTGGCGCGTCAACACACGCTGCTCTCGCTGACCGCCAGCCTCCTGCTGGGTTACGCGGTGGGCGTGGGCATGCGCTACGTCGTGGGCACCACGTCGTCGCGGCCGTCGGGCCGCAGCATCGCCGTCGCTTTGGTCAAGACTGGACTGCCGCTCGCAAGCCTCGAGCGCGTCGTTCCCGACACTCGTGACGGTCGCCGTTACGTGGCCACCCGCAAAGATGGCTCACTGATCGACGTCACGGTCCTCGACCGAGACCAAGAGGGTGCTGGTTTGGGATACCGGGCCTGGCGTCTTTTGCGGGTGCGGGGTGCGGCGGCCGGACGGACTTACGTCTCCGTCCGTCGTTCGCTCGAGCACGAGGCCCTGCTGGCCTATGCCGCAGCCGCAGCGGGCGCACGCACCCCCGCCTTGCTCGCGACCTCTGAAGTCGGCCCCTATGCAGCCTTGCTCGCCTTCGAGCACGTCGACGGCTGCCCGCTGTCGCAGCTCCCGCCCGCGAAGGTCACCGACGCCGTGCTCGCCGACGCTTGGGAGCAACTCGCTGCCCTGCGCAGCGCCCGGGTAGCTCATCGGGGGTTCACTGGTGACAACTTGATCGTTTCCAGCGATGACCGCGTCCACCTGCTTGCCGTACGCAGCGGGGAAGTGGCGGCGACCGACCTCGCTCTACGCATCGACGTGGCACAACTGCTCACTGCGCTCGCCCTGATCGTGGGACCGGAACGCGCAGTGCGTAGCGGTGCAGACCGACTCGGGACGCAGCCCCTCGCCGATGCCTTGCCGGTGCTGCAACCGCTCGCCCTGAGCCTCACCACGCGACAAGAAGTCCGGCAAGACCGGCACCTGCTGCATGACTTGCGCGCGGAGGTCCTCGAGGTGCTCCCTCGCGGGGTCGAGGTGCCGACCGAGGACGTGCGGCTCGAACGGCTGCCTTTGCGCACGCTGTTCATCGTGGTCGGCAGCAGCGTCGCAGGCTACATCCTGTTGTCCCAGCTCAGCGATGTCGACCTCAAGAACCTGATGGCCACGGCCGACTGGCGATGGGCGGGGGTCGCGCTCGGCTTCTCGGTCCTCACCTACGTCGGTGCGGCGTTGAGCCTCACCGGCTTCGTGCTGAAGTCGATCTCCTACGCGCGCGCGTTCCTCGCGCAGGTTGCTGCGTCCTTTGTCAGTCTGGTCGCACCCCCAGCTGTCGGTGGGATGGCGTTGAACGCCCGATTCCTACAGAAGGCTGGAGTCGAGGGGTCCGTCGCGATCGCCTCGGTTGGGGTATGGCAAGCCATGGCCTTCGTCGTACACGTCGTGATGCTCGTGCTTTTCGGAGTCATCGCGGGCACTCGCGCCGAGACCTCGTTCGACCCGCCCCAGGGCGCCATCCTGGGCGTGGTGCTCCTGATCCTGGTCGCGGCGGTCGTCCTCTCGATGCCTTGGGGCCGCCGGGTCATCGTCACGCGGGTGAGTGAGACCGCGAATCAGGTGTTCCCGGCCCTGATCGCCGTCGCGCAGCGTCCCGCCAAGCTGGCGGAGGGCATCGGCGGGAACATCATCCTGAACCTCGCCTACTGCGGGGCGTTGGTGGCATCGGTACGCGCCTTTGGCGGTGAGCTGGCCTGGCCCGCGATTGCCGTCGTCTACCTGGCCGGAAGCGCCATCGGTTCGGTGGCCCCGACTCCGGGTGGCTTGGGCGCGGTCGAGGCCGCGCTCGCCGCCGGCCTCACCGCTGCCGGGTTGGACGGTACGACCGCGGTGTCAGCGGTGCTGCTCTTCCGGGTGGTGACGTACTGGCTGCCAGTGGCGCCGGGCTGGGTCGCCTTCCAGTACCTGCAACGCCGGGACGCCCTCTAGCCGCCCGACCCGGCGCGATGATCAAGGAATCGTGCACCGGTTTCGTCGACGAGACCGGTGCAGGATTCCTTGATCATCACCAGACCGGGGCGGCCAACGTCAGTAGACGGGCTTGCTCGGCTCGATCTGGTTGATCCACGCCAGGATGCCACCACCGACATGCTGGGAGTCGGCGAACCCAGCCGACTTGAGCACAGCCAGCACCTCCGCAGAGCGTGCTCCCACCTTGCAGTGCAGGATCACGGGCTTGTCCTGCGGCATCCGCGTGAGGGCATCACCGATCAGGAAGTCATTCTTGGGGATGAGTACGGCTCCGGGGATGCTGACGATCTCGTACTCCCCGGGCTCGCGGACATCGACGAGCAAGAAGTCGGTCTCGCCCTTTTCGCGGGCCTCGAGCAGTGCCTCAAGTTGGCGCACACTGATCGTGGACTCACGCGCGGCCTCCGCAGCCTCGTCGCTGATCGTGCCGCAGAACGCCTCGTAGTCGATGAGCTCGGTGACCGGCGCACCCGTGGGGTCCTTGCGCAGCTTGAGGGTCCGGTACGTCATCTCCAGCGCGTCATAGACCATGAGTCGACCGAGCAAGGTCTCACCCACGCCGGTGATGAGCTTGATCGCCTCGGTCACCATGATCGAACCGATCGACGCGCACAGCACACCCAGCACGCCGCCCTCGGCGCAGCTCGGCACCATGCCGGGAGGCGGAGGCTCGGGGTAGAGGTCGCGGTACTGCGGGCCGTGCTCGGCCCAGAACACTGACGCCTGGCCCTCGAAGCGATAGATCGAGCCCCAGACGTACGGCTTGTTGAGAAGCACGCACGCGTCATTGACCAGGTAACGCGTGGCGAAGTTGTCGGTGCCGTCGAGGATCAGGTCGTAGTGGGCGAAGATCTCGAGCACGTTGTCGGAGTCGAGGCGCACTTCGTGCAGCCGTACGTCCACGTAAGGGTTGATCGCCTTGACCGAGTCGCGCGCGGACTCGGCCTTGGACCGGCCGATGTCGGACTGGCCGTGGATGATCTGGCGCTGCAAGTTGGACTCGTCGACGGTGTCGAACTCGGCGATCCCCAGCGTGCCGACGCCGGCTGCGGCGAGGTACATCAGGGCCGGCGATCCGAGGCCGCCCGCGCCGACGCACAGCACCTTGGCGTTCTTCAGCCGCTTCTGCCCGACCATCCCGACATCGGGGATGATCAAGTGGCGGCTGTAGCGCATGACCTCATCGACGCTGAGCGCAGCGGCGGGCTCGACCAGGGGCGGCAACGGCACGGCAAAACTCCTTGAACTGACAATGGGGTGACGGGCGTCTGTCCTCGCCTCAACGGTGTCACGGTGGCCGTTGTTCCGGCCGGTCGGGTCCGCCCTTTGGACACGAGGCAGACACGACCTGGGAGACTCGTCCCGTGCGCCCCCTCATCGGCATCACCTCCTACGTCGAGCAGGCCCGCTGGGGCGTGTGGGACACCCGCGCCGCGCTGGTGCCGTACGCCTACGTCGAGCAGGTCGAGGCTGCTGGCGGACTCGTCACCGTGATCCCGCCCAATGCCGCCCACGCGCGCGAGGTGCTCGGGGCGATCGACGGGCTGCTCCTCGCCGGTGGCGCAGACCTCGACCCTGCGCTGTATGGCGCCGAGGCGCACGAGCAGACCCTCGGCGTTCGGCCCGACCGGGACGCCGGCGAGGTCGCTGCGCTCGGCGCGGCCGAAGAGCTCGGGCTGCCCGTGCTGGGCATCTGCCGAGGCATGCAGCTCATGACCGTGGCCGCCGGCGGCACGTTGCACCAGCACCTTCCCGACGTGGTCGGTCACGAGAACCACCGTCCCGAACCCGGGGTCTACGGCCGGCACGACGTACGGCTGGCGGAGGGATCGCGCACCGCCTCCGTCCTCGGTGCGAACGTCACGATCGCCTCCTATCACCACCAGGGCGTGGAGTCAGCGGGCTCCCTCACGGTGACCGGCTGGGCGGAGGACGGTTCGATCGAGGTGGTCGAGGACCCAACGCGATCCTTTGCCGTCGGAGTGCTCTGGCACCCCGAGGTGGGCGACGACCCGCGCCTGTTCGAAGCCCTCGTCGAAGCCGCCTCCGCCGCCCGCGACCGACGACGGGCAGAACAACTCGGCTAGAGAGCGTTTCCGTAGCCCGGCAGGTCCGAGTGGTCCTGCCCGTGGCGGGTCCGGGTGTAGATGTGGTGCTCGAGCCCGTCAGGGTCGTGGAACACCAGGATCCACCCAATCGACGCCTCGATCACCGGTGAGTGATCGATGCCGAGAGCGTCGAGGTGCTCGCACCACTCCTCGAGGTCTGGACGCCCGGGGACAGCCCAGACCACCGGGTCGAACCCGGCGATTCCCTTAGCCACGTCGGGGTTCTGCCTGAGTGCGACGGTCATGTCGGTCAGTCCTTCGACGCGCGCCCCGACGCCTTGGACGACGCCGGCCTCGTCGGGGAACTCGATATAGACCTCGAACCCGAAGACTTTCTCGTACCACGGCAAGCTCGTCGCCAGGTCGACCACGGGGAGCTTGACCCCGAAGAGCCCGTCAAGTGTCGGTCTCGCCACGCTGACCACTCCAATCCATTGCAGCCGTACTGAATCGAATATTGGTAGCATCCTCGCCATGCCCTCAGCCGTCAAGAAGCGGTCCTACTCGTCACCGCGGAGGGCCGCGCAGGCCGCGGACACCCGCGCAGCGATCCGGGAATCGGCCGGTCGGCTCTTCGTCGAGCAGGGCTACGTCGCCACCACGCTCGCGCAGGTGGCCCGGCTGGCCGCGGTGTCGGAACGGACCGTCTATGCGACCTTCCCGAGCAAGTCGGCGCTCTTCCATCACGTCCTGGGCGTCGCGATCGTCGGGGATGAGCAGCCAGTCAGCCTGGCGGACCGTCCCGAGACCAAGGCCCTCCTGGAGGAGCCAGATGCCGCGGCTCTGCTGAGCCAGCTAGTTCGGCAGGCCACGTCACTGCTCGAGCGGGCCGGAGACCTGATCATGGTGAGCCTTGAGGCTGCCGGGGCTGACGCGGACATGCGAACCGCGTCCGACGCCGGGTCGGAGGCGACCTACGCCAACTACCTCGCCCTGACCAAGCAGTTGGCGCGGCTGGGGAGCCTCCGCCCTGGTCTGACCGCCAAGTCGGCCGCCGACATCATGTACGCCCTCGGCTCGCCGCACGTGCACCACCTCCTGCGCCGACAACAAGGTTGGAGGCGCACGCGCTACCAGTCCTGGCTCGAGCAGACTCTCAACGACCAGCTCCTGTCATGACCGACCGCGCTTCAGCAGGCTCCCAGTTCGTTGAGGATCCTCGCGACCGGATCCACGTCCGGCCAGCTCACCGGGTCCAGCAACAACCGGTCGAGGCGGTTCAGCATGTGCTGGACCGTGTCGTACGTCGGGTCGCCGATGTGCGGCTTCGGGTTGAAACGAGCCACGGTCCGCTCTCGAATCGTTGGCAGCCTGTTCCCGGCCGCACTGAGAAGTGTCCGAAAGGGAGGCATTCCGAGCCTCTCCACAGACCCCACATTCGGACACTTCTGAGACCAGCTCGACGAATGCGGGGTTAGCGGGCGATCTGACGTCGTGGATCGCCCCGTAACCCCGCATTCGCCAGACCGGGCGGCGGAAACAAGACGCACGCCACCTCGAAATGGTCAGGTGCGTGAGGACCCAACCCCCTCCCCCTTGCTGCGCCCTTGCCTGACAACTCGGCTCTCGCGCTGCGAATCCATCCGGGCTGGCGACAGAATGAGCGCCTCATGCCTGAAGGCCACGTCACTCACGGAATCGCCCGCGACCTTGGCCGCACCCTCAAGGGTTCACCCGTCCACGCAACCTCCCCGCAGGGACGCTTCGCCGAGGGCGCCGTGCTGGTGGACGGACTGCCGCTGCTGCGCGCGGACGCCTGGGGGAAGTACCTGTTCGTCGACTTCGGCCACGGCCGCATCGTGCACATTCACCTGGGGCTCATCGGCAAACTCCGCCTGGTCGCGCCCGACACGCCTCCCCGCGACACGGTTCGGCTGCGCCTGGAGAACGACGACCACACGTGGCAGCTGACCGGGCCGACCCGGTGCTCCCTCGTCACCCGGGCCGAGAAGAAGCAGATCTGCGCGCAGCTGGGCGCTGATCCGCTCCGTCCGCGGCCTGACGTCGACCGGATGCAGGCGAGCCTGCACAAGAAGAAGGCGCCGATCGGAGCCGTACTCCTGGATCAGACCGTGATTGCAGGGATCGGCAACATCTATCGCGCGGAGCTGCTGTTCCTGCAAGGGATCCACCCGCAGCGCCCTGCCAACACCCTCACGGACGAAGAGGTCACCGGCCTCTGGGACGAGACCGTCCTCCAGCTCAAGCGAGGCCTACGGCTCAACCGGATCATCACCACCGACCCGGCCGAGATCGGCCGCCCGCTGAGCCGGATGAAGGCCGACGACCGGCTTTACGTCTACCACCGCGCGTACTGCCGGCGGTGCGGCACCGAACTCCAGACCCTTCAACTGGCTGGCCGCCCGATCCAGTACTGCCCGACCTGCCAGCCGTCCTGACCCCCTGCTGTCCGCGCGGGGGTGGGCTAGAGGGGGGTGACGTAGGCGCCTGAGATGCCGCCGTCCACCAGGAAGTTGGACGCTGTGATGAAGGACGAGTCGTCACTCGCGAGGAAGGCCACCGCCGCGGCGATCTCCTCGGGTTCGCCGAAGCGCCCGAACGGGATGTGCACGAGGCGGCGAGCCGCTCGCTCCGGGTCTGAAGCGAAAAGCTCTTTCAAGAGTGGGGTGTTGACCGGTCCTGGCGAGAGCGCGTTGACCCGGATGCCCTCCCGCGCGAACTGCACGCCGAGCTCGCGCGACATCGCGAGCACTCCGCCCTTGGACGCGGTGTAGGAGATCTGCGAGGTCGCCGCGGCCATCGTCGCCACGAACGACGCGGTGTTGATGATCGACCCCTTGCCCTGCCGCTGCATGTGCGGAATCACGGCCTTGCAGCCGAGGAACACCGAGGTGAGGTTGACCTCCTGCACCCGACGCCAGGCGTCCAGCCCAGTCACCAGGATCGAGTCGTCCTCGGGCGGTGAGATTCCTGCGTTGTGGAACGCGATGTCCACGCGGCCGTACGTCTCCACAGTCGTGGCGTAGATGCGCTCGTTGTCCTCAGGGCTTGTGACATCGGCGGCCACAAAGAGTCCGCCCAGCTCAGCCGCAACGGCCTCCCCAGCCTCGGCGTTCACGTCGACGACGACGATCGTCGCGCCCTCGGAGGCGAGCCGGCGGGCGGAGGCGAGGCCGATACCACTCGCCGCACCAGTGATGACGGCTACGCGGTCGGTCAAACGGTCGAGGGCCATGCAGGAGCCTCCGGGGCTAGAGAACGGTTGAGAGGAAGACGTTCTTGGTCTCGGTGAACGCGTCCAGCGCGTCCGGACCGAGCTCCCGGCCGAGGCCGGATTGCTTGAAGCCGCCGAATGGCGTGGAGTAGCGCACCGAGGAGTGGCTGTTGACCGACAGGTTGCCGGTCTCGATCCCACGCGCCACCCGGAAGGCGCGACCCAGATCGCGGGTCCAGATGGATCCTGAAAGACCGAACGGCGAGTCGTTGGCGATGCGCACCGCGTCGGCCTCGTCCTCGAAGGGGATGACCACGACCACTGGGCCGAAGATCTCCTCAGTCACCGCCCGGTCGTTTGCTCCGACAGGGGCCAGAACTGTTGGAGGGAACCAGAAACCGGGGCCATCCGGAGCGCTACCCCGGAAAGCGACCGGCGCATCGTCGGGGACGAAGGAGGCGACGGTGTCCCACTGGCCACGTGAGACGAGCGGCCCCATCTGGCTGGACTCGAGCAAGGGGTCCTCGACCCGTACGGCCTGCACGGCAGGCTCGAGCAGCTCCATGAATCGGTCGTACGCGCTGCGCTCGACCAGGATCCGCGAACGAGCACAGCAGTCCTGCCCCGCGTTGTCGAAGACTGCCCCCGGCGCCGAAGACGCGGCGAGCTCGAGATCTGAGTCAGCGAAGATCACGTTCGCGCTCTTGCCACCAAGCTCGAGGGTCACCCGCTTCACCTGCGCCGCGCAGCCGGCCATGATGCGCTGCCCCACCTCAGTCGAACCGGTAAAGACCACCTTGCGCACCAACGGGTTCGTGACGAAGCGCTCCCCCACTACCGAGCCCTTGCCGGGGATCACCGTGAAGACACCCTCAGGAATCCCAGCCTCCAGCGCGAGCTCACCCAGCCGGATCGCCGTCAGCGGGGTGATCTCCGCGGGCTTCAGCACGACGGTGTTTCCAGCAGCAAGCGCCGGAGCGAAGCCCCACCCGGCAATAGGCATCGGGAAGTTCCAGGGCACGATCACCGACACGACGCCGAGCGGCTCCTTGAAGGTGATGTTCACCCCACCGGCCACCGGGATCTGACGACCGAACAACCGCTCGGGGGCCGCGCTGTAGTAGTGCAGGACGTCACGGACGTTGCCCGCTTCCCACCGCGCGTTGCCGATCGTGTGACCGGCGTTCAGGACCTCAAGCAGCGCCAGCTCCTCAAGGTGGGCGTCGACGACGTCCGCGAAACGGCGAAGCAGTCGGCCGCGGTCGGCGGGAGCCAAATCGCGCCACGCCGGAAAGGCCTGTGCTGCCACCTCGATCGCCCGGTCGGTCTCGGCGACGTCGGCCAGCGCGACAGAGCGCACCACCTGCTCGGTCGCGGGGTTGACGACGTCGTACGTGCTCGCGCTCGGCGAGCTGAGCGTCGTTGTCACAGTCGCTCAAACCCCCGGAAGCGCTCCCAGTCGGTGACAGCGGCATTGAAGGCCGAGACCTCGATACGGGCCATGTTGGCGTAGTGGTCGACCACCTCATCGCCGAAGGTCGCCCGGGCGAAGGCACTGCCCTCCCAAAGCCTGAGGGCCTCGGCCAAGGTGTCGGGGACTCGTTCAGCGTCGGACTCGTAAGCGTTCCCCGTCAGCGCGTCCTCGAGCTCCAGCCCACGCTCGATCCCGTCCAGCCCGGCCGCGACCATGCCAGCGACGGCGAGGTACGGGTTGACGTCGCCGCCTGGGATTCGGTTCTCCAGCCGCAGCCCTGGACCGTGCCCGACCAGCCGGAAGGCGCAGGTGCGGTTGTCCGGCCCCCACTTGATGGCCGTGGGGGCGAAGGAGCCAGCGACGAACCGCTTGTAGGAGTTGATGTTCGGCGCAAACAGCAGCGTGAGGTCCTTCATGTGTTCGATCTGGCCGGCCACGAAGGACCGGCCGACCGCAGACATCCCGTAGACCTCATCCGCGTCATCGGCCATCACCAGCGAACCATCGGTCCCACGGAAACTCAGGTGGATGTGACAGGAATTGCCCTCGCGCTGATCGAACTTGGCCATGAACGTCAGCGCAGAGCCGTCCTGGGCTGCGATCTCCTTCGCACCGTTCTTGTAGATGACGTGGTTGTCGCAGGCGATCGTCGCCTCGTCGAAGCGGAACGCGATCTCGTGCTGGCCGAGGTTGCACTCGCCCTTGGCCGACTCGACGGTCATGCCCGCGCCGGCCATCGCGTTGCGGATCCGCCGGACCAGCGGCTCGACCCGGGCCGTGCCGAGCATGGAGTAGTCGACGTTGTAGAGGTTCGCCGGATCGAGATCTCGGTAGCCGGATTTCCAGGCTTCTTCGTAGGTGTCGTTGAAGAGGATGAACTCGAGCTCGGTGCCGGCGAAAGCCTGCATGCCAGCCTCGGCCAGTCGGGCGGTCTGGCGCTTGAGGATCTGCCGGGGCGAGGCCACCACATCGGAGCCGTCGTGCCAACTGACGTCGGCGATGAACATCACCGTGCCGTCCTGCCACGGCACGTGTCGAAGCGTGGTCTGGTCAGGCGTCATGACAAAGTCGCCGTACCCGGTCGCCCACGAGGTCATGGCGTAGCCATCAACGGTGTTCATGTCGACGTCAACCGCCAGCATGTAGTTGCAACCCTCGGTTCCGTGCGCCAGGACCTCGTCCATGAAGAAGCGGGCGTGCAAGCGCTTGCCCTGCAGGCGACCTTGCATGTCAGTGATCACCACCAGCACGGTGTCGACCTCACCGGCGTCTACGAGCCGCTCGAGCTCCGCGACGGTGAGCATCCCGGGCTTGCTCATGGGGCCTCCTGGAGAGCGTCACGCAACGGACTGACGGCAGGGCGCCAATGGTATGGAACCGCACCCTTTGGGCACCAGCCCCCTGGCCGATCAGGAACGCGGGTCGTCCGGGCGCGGCTGGGAGGCCAGGAACCGCTCGAGCTCGGCGCCGAGCTCGTCAGCAGTCGGCAACTCACTCGCCGCCACTGCCTCGTCATAGGTCTGCTCCAAGCTCGTGACCAAGGCCGATCCCTCGACGGACTCAGCGAGCTGCGCGTCGACGGCCGCACGGGTCTCGACGGCAGCCTCCCGAAGGGCGGCGTCCGGCAGCTCAAGCCCCGCAGCCCGAGCCACTCCCTCGAGCAACGCGATGCTGGCAGCCGGATACGGCAGCTGGGCAAGGTAGTGCGGCACGCCGGCTGCCAGCCCCATGGCATCGAGTCCGCGCTCGCCGAACCTCAGCTCCAGCAGGTTGCCGGCACTCCCAGGAACCACCACCGTCCCCACCCAGGGGGTGTAGCCGGTCACGAGATCAAGGCGGGTCGCGTGCGCCGTGAGGCGGACCGGTCGGGTGTGCGGGACCCCCATCGGGATCGCAGCAAGTCCGATCGTGAGGCGTACGTCGAGGCGACCCACCAGCCCCGCCACCGCCGCGATGAAGCGCTCCCATTGCATGTCCGGCTCCGGACCGGTGAGTAACAAGAAGTCCGTGCCGGCGGCGTCGGTGACCTGGTGGATCTCCAAGCGCGGCGCCTCCACGCTCTCCCAGTGGTCTTCCATGAAGACCATGGGAGGGCGCCGCGCCCGATAGTCGTGCAGCAGGTCGACGGCGAACGTCGCGATCGCGCGGTTCGGCAAGGAGGCGAGAAGATGCTGCGTCGCCAGCTCCACAGCGCCCCCCGCATCCACAAAGCCATGAAGGGCATGGACCAGCACCGGCTGGTCGAGATCCGGGCGATCGGGGGTCAGGACGTAGAGGTCGTCAGGCTCGTTCACGAGAGGAAGCCTCGCAGGAGCGCCGACGTGGCATCACAGTGCTCCTCCATGATCCGCCGGGCTCGCCTCGGATCCCCCGCGAGTACGGCGTCCACGACCCCCGCGTGCTGGGCATCGGAGTGGGCGATGTTGCGGCTCAGCACGGGGATCGCCGCGAGCAGCTGGCCGACGCGGAGCTGGACGTCGGCGACAGCCGTGAGCAGCGTGCCCGAGCCGGCGAGCTCAGCGATGACCAGGTGGAGTCTGCTGTCTGCGCCTCGACGCAGGGTGTCGGTGACCGCGTGCGTACAGGCGTCGAGGGCCGCCCGAAGCTTGGCTCGCTCGTCCGCGGAGAGATCACGGGTCGCAGCCAGAGCGGCTGCACCGGGCTCGACGACTCGGCGGAAGGCGAGGGCATCGGCAAGCTGCTCGCCCATGTCGCGGGCCATGGCGCCCGCGTCGGCACCGTGATCGGCTGCCGGGTCGTAGACGACGAAAGTCCCTCCACCGCGACCGCGACGGGTCCTGACATAGCCGGCCTGGCGCAGTGCTTCCAGGGCCTCGCGCAGCGTCGTCCGTCCCACCTGCAACGCATCAGCCAATTCACGTTCAGGAGGAAGGCGTTCACCGCTGGCTACGACACCGAGCTTGATCGTCTGCACGAGCCGTTCCACCGTGGTCTCGAACGCGTTGCCCCCTCGCTGTGGGCGCATGAGCGTGTGCGGGACGAGGGTCACCCCCCCATGATGGCGCCCCGGCGCCGGGCCTGCGCACCCAGTCCGATTCGCAATCAGCCCCGAAGGCGCAATCCCTGTGGATCGTGAAGCGCGTCCGCAGCAACGACGCCGGGGACCCACTCACCGAAGACGAGAACCTCGACCGCGGTCCCAGGAGCGGTCGCTGAGGAGGGGAGGTAGGCAAACACGATCGACGCGCCCACTGAGTGCCCGGTGCTGCCGGAGGTCACCCGACCCACCGTCGACCCGCCGACTCGGACGGGCTCGTTGCCGAGTACTACCTGGCGGACGTCGGCCAGAGTCAGGCAGGCGAGCCGTCGCTCTGGCTGGTCCCGGCCGACCAGGGAGTCGCGACCGAGGAACCCGCCTTCCTTGTCCATGCGCACGCAGAAGCCGAGCCCGGCTTCGTACGGCGTCTCGTCCGGGGTGACGTCGGACCCCCAGTAACGGTAACCCTTCTCCGCCCTCAGGGAGTCGATCGCCTTGTAACCACAGGGCAAACCACCGGCCGTCGCGACCCCGTCAGCCAGGGCGGTCCACACGCCGAGGCCGTACTCGCTCGGGACATAGACCTCCCATCCGAGCTCGCCGACAAAGGTCACCCGGAGGATTCGGGCCGGCGCCCCTGCAACGGTCGATTCGCGGATGTTCATGAACGGGAAGTCCGACCCAGCCAGAGACTGAGGCGTCAGCGGAGTCAGGACGTCGCGAGCCAACGGTCCCCACAGCCCGAAGCAGGTCCAGGCCGAGGTGACGTCACTGATGACCACCGAACCGTCGGTGGGCGCGTGCCGACGCAGCCAGGCCAGGTCATGACCACCGAATGCCGTACCGGTCACGAGCTGAAAAGAGTCAGGGCCGAGCTGGCTCACCGTGAGATCGGCCTCGACGCCACCGCGAGCATTGAGCAGCTGGGTGTAGGTGACACGGCCGGGGCCACGCGCGACCTGGTTGTCGCACATCCACTCGAGGAAGACGGCCGCGCCGGCGCCGGCGACCCGGATCTTGGCGAAAGAAGTCTCATCGAAAAGCCCTACGCTCTCGCGGGTCGCACGATGCTCGGCCTCGATGGACGGGGACCACAGCTCTCCTGCCCAGCCGCGCGGCCGCGTGTCGGGGTCACCGAGACTCGCGTTGGAGCGGTAGTAGTTGACCCTCTCCCACCCGCTCTTCTCCCCCATCTCCGCGTCATGGGCAAGATGCCAGGGGTACGCAGGGGAGACCCGCAGTGGCCGGCCGGCCAGCCGCTCCTGGCCGGGGTACTTGATGTCGTAATAGCTCTCGTAGTTCTCGACGACCCGGGCGAGGGTGTAGGCGGGCGACCGGTACTGGGAGCCGAAACGACGGACGTCCATCTCCCACAGGTCATGCTCGGGGTCGCCGTCCAGGATCCAGCCCGCCATCGCCTTGCCCATGCCGCCTGCTCCGGCGATGCCGTGTGCGCAGAACCCAGCCGCCACCCAGAACCCACGGACGTCCGTGGGGCCGAGGCAGAACTCGTTATCTGGGGTGAAGGCCTCGGGTCCGTTGACCACCGTGCGAATCTCAGCGGACTCCATCACCGGTACCCGCACGACGGAGTTCGCGTAGATCTCTTCCAGCCGCTCCCACTCCTCGGGGAGGAGGCGCCCATTGAAGTCGGCGGGCACCGCATCAAGCCCGTCGGGGCCGAGGGAGAACGGCCGCGACTGACGTTCATAGCCGCCCATCACCAGACCCGCTACGTCCTCGCGGAAGTAAACGAGGAGGTCGGGATCGCGCAGCGTCGGCAACCGCTTCACGTCCGGACCGAGTTGGCGGACCGGCTGCGTCACCACGTATTGATGGCTCATCGGCACAATCGGCACCCGCACGCCGACCATCCGGGCGATCTCGGCCGCGAACATGCCACCTGCGTCGACGACAACTTCGCACTCGACGTCACCGACATCAGTACGCACCCGGGTGACTGCTCCGTCGAGGGTGTCGATCCCCAGCACCCTGGTGTGCGGGCGGATCGTCACGCCTTGACGGCGGGCTGAGGTCGCCAGGCCGTAAACCAGCCGCGAAGGGTCGAGGTAGCCGTCAGTGGCGAGGTAGGTAGCGCCAAGCACTCGCTCGGTCGACATGAGAGGGAAGAGTTCCACGGCCTCCGACGCAGACAACCGTTGCAGGGGAAGGCCGAAGGTCTCCGCCCAGCCGACCTGGCGCTCGAGCTCCTCCATCCGCGCCGGGGAGCAGGCCAGCCGGATGCCACCGCACTCGACCCATCCCGGATCGGTGTCAGGGTCCTCCGCGAGCCGGCGATACAAAGCCGCGCTGTCCATCATCATCCGGGTCAGGGTCACCGACCCGCGCAGCTGGCCGACCAGTCCCGCGGAGTGGAACGTCGAGCCGCTGGTCAGCTCGCCACGGTCGAGCAGAAGTACGTCGCTCTCGCCGCGCTCGGCCAGGTGATGAGCGATCGAGGTGCCCCCGACCCCACCGCCGATGATGACAACCCGTGACCGGGTTGGGAGATCAGTCACTGGCAGCCAGGCCTTCGAGGAGTGCTGGGTAGACCGGCCCGAGGAGTTCTCCCCGCGCGGAGTCGTACTTCTCCATGCCCCACGCCCAGAAGTCGAAGTCCATGGGCGAGACACTGTCCTGGATCGAAGCCCATAGGGTCCAGCCATATCGCGCGAGCAGCGACCAGGCTCTAGCGCGCGCAAGCCTGTGGCGCGAGGGACCTCCCCAGTACGACTCCACCAGCATCGCGGTCGTCGCGTCGTCGAGACCGGATTCGCTCGCGATGTTGCCGAGCTCAAAACTGGCCTCGTTCATCCCGCTGTATTCGTAGTCGATGATCCAGATCTTGGAGCCGTCGTCGATGAAGTTCGCCGCCAGCAAGTCGTTGTTGCACGGGACCAGCCGCTCGGGGCGAGCGTTGAGCAGGTCCTCGAGCCGCTCGACAGCGGGCGCCAGTTCGAGATAGCCGGCAGGGAGCCGAAAGCCGCGCTCCTGCACGAGTTCGAGATAGCCACGGCGGATCGAGCGCATGTCGAAAGACCCGAGGAAGACCGGGCCCTGGTGTAGTGCACGAACCGCGGCAGCGATGCGCGGCACGTAGGCCGGATCCCGGAGGTCCTCAGACTCCAGGGTTCGACCACTGATGAAGGCGACGACGAGGACATTCACCTCGGGCAGAGCGCCGACAACCTCCGCTCCGACTCCGGCCGCCCACGCCGCCTTGGAGTTGTGTCGCTCGTTGGCACGGTCGATCGACAGCAGGCTCGACTCGTTCGAACTGATCCGGACGACGTAGTCCCCGCCATCGTCGGTGCGCACCCGCAGGTTGCGATTCGTGAGCCCGCCACCGAGCTCGGCAACCTCACGACCACGTCCGGCGAGGACAGGGACCAACTCGAGAAGAGGATCGAACTCGTCGATGGGCACGAACGGACGCTAGCCGTCCCGGTGGCTTCGGTCGAGCACCGTCGCCTCAGGCATTGCGTTCGGCTGACGCTCGAGCGAGATGCTCACGGACGAGTCTGGCCACCAGGGCTGGGTGTTCCATCTGGGCCACGTGCCCGGTCTCGGGCAGCACAATGACCCGGCTGTTGCTGAAGGCTCGCCCAGCCCGGCGAGATGACGCGGGTCGGACCAGCCGATCCTTGCTGCCGTACAACAACAGGGTCGGAGCCGTGACTCGCGCTGCCAGCTCCCACAGGGAATCAGGGCCGCGGGCCAGAAAGGCCCGCGCGATCCCCTGCGTGGACCGGGCCAAGGCGTCAGGGGAGTACGGCAGCCGTCGACGAGCGACTACATCACGCTCGGCAGCCGCGCGCCATTCAGGAGACACCGAGGAAGGGTCTGCGAAACACAGGCTGACCAAGCCGTCGATGCGACGTTGGGGACTCACCGCAGCCAGCTGCTTGGCGACGAGGTGACCAAGTCCTGGGGTAGCGAGCGTGACGACCTGGCTCCGCCATCGCCCGGGCACCAGATCAGGCAAAGCGGGTGAGATGAGGGTCAGCGTCCGCACGAGGTCCGGACGAGCCGCGGCCACCGTGGTAGTCACGGCACCGCCCATCGAGTTGCCGAACAGGTGCACCGGGCCGCGACCATCGGCCTCGACAAGAGCGACGATCGCCCGCGCATGACCGGCGATCGTGTAGTCGCCGTCGTGCGGCGGCGGGCTGTAGCCGAATCCGGGGAGGTCGGGAGCCCGCACCGCGAGGAGGTCGGCGACCAGGCCCATGAGCGCAGTCCAGTTGAGCGACGAACCGCCCAGGCCGTGGACCATGACCGCCGCTTCCGCACCCGACTCGCTCGGGCCGGTGCGGACGTTGAGGGTCAGGTCGTGCGGAACGGCCACAAACTCAGCCGGCCAGCCGTCGTAGGGGATATCGGGGCTCATCTGCTGGTCCTCACCCGAGAATCCTCACACGACTCCCCGTTCCTGGAGCGGTCAGACCCCCTCCAACGCAGGGATCCGGCCGCCCGCAATTGCTTCCACGAGGGCTGCGTGGTCCCGCTCGTTCTGATCCGCGTACGCCTCCGAGAAGTCGAGCACTGCTCGGTCGAAGGAGTCATTGGCTCCCAGGTAGGCCGCGATAGCCACGGGGTCGCCCGAGCGGGCGTGCGCCCGCGCGAGGGTCCAACCGCACGCTTGCCCGTACATAGCCATGCCCTCGGGGCGCATGAGGTTCGGGTCGAAGCCGCCCTTGCCGTCACGGAGTTGGCGTAGGTAGAAGTCCCGGCGAACGCCGTCCAGCCCAGGACCGCGGTGCCACCCGAGGAAGATGTCGCTGCTTGACTGCATGAGCCGTTGGCCGGCAACCACTCGGCGTCCGGCTTGCTCATAGCGACTCCGTCCGACATACGGCTCAAGGACGGAGGCCTGAGCCTCTTTCGCCTGCAGCAGCAGCGGGTCTGCTGAGTCCCTCCCGAGCAGAAGCACCATCCAGGCTCTGGTGCCGACGCTGCCGACGCCGACCACCTTGCGGGCCACGTCAACCAGTCGGTACTGCTCAACGAGCCGGCGCCGGTCATCCGACAACGTCGCGCGATAGCTTCGGAGAACGTCGTGGAGTTGCCGAGTGACCGCAGCCGCCTGGTCGGGACTCACTAGCTCGGCGAGGGGCACGATGAGCGGCGGGAGGTGAGTGAAACGAGGCTCACCGTCGACCATCGTCGTCAGCTTGCCAAACGCCTGGAGGTTGTCGCGACCCTGCGCCTTCTCCCGGATTCCGCGGGCCAACTTGGTCCGACGCGAGTCCAAGGTCGGCGCGATGTTGACCATGATCTGGTCGAGCTCGAGTTTGGCGTACCAGATCTCCAACGCGGTCATCCCGGAGAACTGCCGCATGGCGCTGCGATAGGCCCCCAGCGCTGCCAGGGTTCCGGCCGCCCGTTGTTTGGACGAGAAGCCTCTGGATCTGCCGGCAACGACGAAGGACGCAGCCAGTCGCTTCACGTCCCACTCCCAAGGACCAGGGAGGGTCTCGTCGAAGTCGTTGATGTCGAAGACCAGCCGACGTTCGGGTGAGTTGTACAACCCGAAGTTCACCAGGTGCGCGTCACCGCAGGCCTGCACGGTGAGGCCGGAACGGGGAGTGCCCGCGAGGTCGGCCGCCATGATGGCGGCCGCTCCACGGTAGAAGGCGAACGGCGACGCCGCCATCCGCCCGTACCGGACGGGGATGAGTTCCGGCACCCGGGTCGCGGCCTGGACCTCGAGGATCTCCAGTGGGTCCCGACGGCCGGGAAGCGGTTCAAAACCCTCGTGACTGTCGCGGGGGACGTCAGTGCGAGCGGCCTTGCCGCGGGCGACGCGCTCGTCGACGCTGAGGTGGGCGACCGGCTCGTGCGATGAGCGGCGCGGGACGCCGGGAGCAGCGGCAGGGGAGACTGTTTTAATCACCGGCACAGTCTTCCGGGTCTTGCCCACGGGCGCACGACTTCGGCCCAGATCTACCCGATCGACGGATCCGCAGCGTCGCGAGCAGCGACGAGGTGGGCCGGAGCGCGCATCCGCCAGGCGTCGACGACGAGTTCCGTCAGCCGGTCGCAGTCCACCTCAGTGAGCCGAAGCATCACCAACGACCAGCCGTCGTAACCGGGAGTGGTGAAGAAGACCTCCGGCTCGCCGAGCAGCAAGGCCTGCTTCTCAGCCTCGTCACCGACATAGAGGACCGCGATGTCCTCCCTGATCACTCGTGGCTGGCCCTGCCGACGCTCGGGGTAGGACCAGATGAAACCCTTGTTCTCGACCCGAAAGTCAAAGCCGTCGCTGTCAATCTCCACGACATGAGGCAGGGCGAGAGCCAGGCGCCGTACGTCGTCCGCGTCAGCCATCACGCTCCTCCCGGTCGTCGAAAGCGCCCACTCAGGGTAGGAGGCTCCGCCGACAATCGTCGCGGCGCGGGACGTCTGGGTCAGGCAGAGTCGAAGTAGGACTCCAGGCGCCGGTTGAGTGCGTCGAGAGTCGCGCGGATGACCGCCTGGCGTACGTCCTCACGGATCGAACTGACCCCGGTGAGGCGCTCTGCCCCCCGCCGCGTGATCATCGAGATCTCGACCACGACCGCTCGGTCATTGCCCATGGGTGGGGTCTCGAGGTGCTCGAGCTCAAGGCGCATGACGCCACCGACACACTGCTCGACCGCCCGAAGGGTCGCGGCTGCGACCGCTCGGTGCACCGATGAAGGCGTCGCCGCGCCGTCGGCCTTTCCGGTCCAGCGGTCTCCGTCAAAGCCGAGCGTGACCTCGGTCTCGACACCAAGGTCCGCTGCGACCAGTTGCATACGCTCGATGAGCAGCCGCGGACCCCGAGGCGCTGCCTCGTCCGCTGCAGCTGCCCTGGAGGTGGTCTTGCTGGCGACTGGCCGGGGTGCTGGAGTTGATGCAGGAGTTGGCGCGGGTGTCGAAATCAGGGGCTCTGGTTGGGGATCGTCGCCCACAGCGTCTAGGTCGCCAGACCCTGCTCCGCTTGACTCAGGGCTTTCTTCAGCGGGCGCAAACAGCGGTGACCCACTCGCCCAGTCGGAGACTCCTGGGGGCGACGGCACATACGCCTGGGCGGGGCTCGGCGCGGCATAGACCGGCGGCACATAGATCGGCGGGGCGAACTGCTCCGGCTCAGGCTCCGGCTCCGGCTCCCGCGGGAGTTCTGGCTCCGGCTCGGGCATCGGCGGCTGGTAGATCTGGGGCTCGACGAAGTCCGGCTCGTCCGGCTCAGGCACGTAGAGCGCCACCTCAGCGGGCTCTGAGTCATCCGGCTCGTCGGGGAGCGGCGGAACCGAGGTCAGCCGAACCGGTGCGGTTTCGTCGACGACCGAGACGTTGTCGGTGTCCACGGCAAGTCCGAAGTGCTCGCGCAGGATCCGGTTGACGGCCGTCGCAACGGCGACCTCATCGGCGCCGGGGACCAGGGCCAGGTGCAGGGTTCCCGCGCCCCCGAGGCGGCGGTCCGGGGTGATCGAGGCGTCGGCGACCCCATCGACGGCGCGTAGCGCCGCGACGACGTCCCCGGATGCGCCGGGGCCCCCCTCAGCCATGGACGAAAGTGTGACAGGTGGGACACTAGGATGCTCTGCGTGACCGGCGCTTTCCACCGGACGGCGTATCCAGCGCAGAGGCGGGTCCCGACTCGTCACTCTCCGTAGCGACTTTTGAGGCATCGCTCGTCTCGCCCCGTGCCTTCTTGGCTGCTTCGACGCTGGCCCGCAACGCCGCCATCAGGTCGACGACCGAGCCGTCATCGCCTTCCTCGGCCACCGGTGCCACCACTTCACGACCCTCGACCTTGGCGTCGATGAGGGCTTGTACGGCCTCCCGATAGGAGTCGGTGTAGGCCGAGGCATCGAAGTCTCCCGACAGTGCGGTGATGAGCGACTCGGCCATCGCCATCTCCTGCGGACGTACCTCCACGGCTTCGTCCAAGAAACCGAAGTCCGGCGTCCGAATCTCGTCCGGCCAAAGCATGGTCTCCAGGACGAGCACGCCCTCACGAACCCGCAAGGTGGCGAGCGTCTCCCTTTGGCGCAGGGCAACCTTGACGATGGCGATTCGCCCTGAGGCGTCCAGCGCATCCCGCAGGAGGACGTACGGCTTGACGCCGATCTGCTCGGGCTCGAGGTAGTAGGACTTCGCAAAGTAGATCGGGTCGACCTCCTCGGCCGGCACGAACTGCAGCACCTCGACGGTCTTCTGCGTGGCGAGCGGTAACTCCGTGAAATCCTCGTCCGTCAGAACCACCGTCTCGCCAGTGGGCAACTCGAAACCCTTGGCGATGTCGGAGTAGGGCACCTCTTGGCCATCTGCCTCGGCGACGCGGCGATAGCGGATGCGGCTGCCGTCCTGACGGCGTACCTGGTGGAAGGCGACGTCCTTCTCCTCGGTGGCCGAGAACAGCTTCACCGGGATCGTCACTAGGCCGAAGGAGATGGTCCCCTTCCAGATCGTTCGCACGTGATTGAGGGTAGCCCGGCCGGTAGCGTCATGAGGCGTGGCTGGAGAACGCGTGACCGTCGAGGTGGAAGGGCGGCTGCTCAGCCTGTCCAACCTCGACAAGGTGCTGTACCCGTCGGTGGGCACGGTCAAGGGTGAAATCATCGACTACTACACGCGAATCGCGCCCGTGCTGCTCCCCCACATTCGTGATCGACCGATGACCTTCACGCGCTGGCCGGACGGCGTCGACGGCAAGTCCTTCTTCGAGAAGAACATCCCCAAGCACGCACCGGAGTGGGTACGGCGCGTTCGGCTGCCGGCCCCTGGTTCGGGCATGAACCGAGACACCATCGACTACGTCATCGTCGAGGACCTCCCCACCCTTGTGTGGGCCGCGAACCTTGCCGCGTTGGAGTTGCACGTGCCCCAGTGGATGGTCGACGACGCCGGCGACGCGCACCAGCCAGACCTCCTTGTGTTCGACCTCGACCCAGGCCCGCCGGCGTCGGTGGTCGAGTGCTGCGCTGTCGCCCTGCTACTCCGCGAGGCGCTGGGAGCCGATGGTTTGTCGGCCTGGCCAAAAACGAGCGGCAACAAGGGGATGCAGCTGTACGTGCCTATCCAGGAGACCCCGGCCGACCGCACCAGCTCGTACGCCAAAGGACTTGCTCAGCGCCTCGAAGCCACGCACCCAGACCTCGTGGTTTCCCGGATGACCAAGAGCCTGCGGCCGGGCAAGGTGTTCGTCGACTGGTCGCAGAACAACGGAGCCAAGACCACGGTGGCGCCTTACTCCCTCCGGGCGCGTGCCGAGCCAACTGTGTCCGCGCCCGTGACCTGGGCAGAAGTCGAAGGGTGCCGGGTGGCGGGCGATCTACGATTCACCGCCGACCAGGTGATCCAGCGGGTTGCGGCGAACGGTGACCTGCTCTTAGAGCTCATCAACCCGAGGCGCCCTCGGGTCCCGGCGATTCAAGAGTGACCGACGACTGCCGCCGCACACATCGCGGTCCGGGACCTCACCTCTCTGTCGGGGCATCAAGGATTGGACCTGCTGAGGGTGGGCAACCACCCCCTAGGGGGTGATAGTGCTGACGAAGGGGTCGGAGTTACCGAACCGCGCTGGGCAGTCCACCGGTGGAGTCGGCTTCTCGCCGGGCTCGACTGCGGGGGTGGCGCCGGTGCGGCTGGCGATTCGGTCACTCATGTCTCCCCGTCGGGCAAGCCCGTTGTCCACGAGGAAGTGCTGATAGGCGTCAACCGCCGGGCAGCCGGCGCCGTTGCGAGAGTCGGTGTAGATGAACCAGGCCTTGTCCGCCGAAGACACGATCTGGTTGTAGTCACCGAAGAACTGTCGCTGAAGGTTGTTCTGAGCACTTACCGCTGGGTCGCTGGAGCGGGACGAGACCTTGATCGGGGTCGAGAACGTGGCACCGTGGTTGAGGCTGTTTGTGTAGTAGCTGTCGATCGAGGCGTTCCCGGTACCGAAGGTGGTGGGGTTTCGGGTGATCAGGGCTTGGTAACCCACGTCGACGCGACCGTTAGGCGCCACCGATACGCCCTGGAAGAAGGCATAGCCGTTCGATGGGGTGCTCACCTGGACGGGCGCAGACCAGGTCTGACCCTTGTTGTTGGAACGCACCACCCAGATGCGCCCGCCGGCACCTGGGACGTTCTGTGACCATGCGAGGACCAGTCGGTTCGCGTCGTTGGGATCGGTCGCGAGGCTGGAGAAGCTGTTGGTGCGGAAGTTTGCCCCCGGGATCGGGTCGTCGATGTCGGCCACCGATGCTGCTGGCGCCGGGCGAGACCACTTGACGCCGCCGTCTCGGGAGGTGACCAGGACGTGAGAGGCGCCCTGCTCGAAGGTGACGTAGACGCTGCCGTCCCGCCCGACAGCGGGCTGGGAACCCTGGCGGCCCTTCTTGGCAGTGTTCGCGGCCGGCGAGACCTGCTTGGGTGCGGAGAACGATGCGCCGCCATCGATGGAGTAGGCGACCTCCACTGGTTCGGAGGTGTTCTGCCGGAACGAGGTCCACGACACGTACACCCGGCCAAAGAAGGGGCTCGAACTCGCCGTGTCGACGGCGACCCATTCCTTGTCGTTGAAGTCGACAGGGTTGTCCTTGGTCGTGGCCATCGTCGGGCCTTGCCAGGTGAGGCCGTTGTCGTCCGACCAGCTGATCGCGATGTATTCCGGAGACTTCTGGGGTGGGAAGGGGCTGCGCCCTGTCTTGTAGGAGGCGAGGGATGCGTAGTAGGCGCGGACCCCGTTGGCCCAAGAGAAAGTCCCGTCCGAGCCGGGCCGGGGGCCATAAGTAATGACCGGATCGCCGTCGGACACGAACGCCGAGGACTTCCAGCCCGGTTGATCGTCGAGCAGCCCACGGTTGGCCCACGTGTGGCCACCGTTCGAAGAGGTGTACACCCCACTAGTGCCCACGTTGTCGAAGAACGAGCAGTCGTTGGCCGGGGCTTCACTCCCCCGAACAGGCCCGGGACCACAGGGTGGCTGCTGCTGCTCGTCGTTGCTGCCCGCGATCAGCCAACGAGCGTCCCGGGGGTTCACCGCGACTGTCGGCTCGTTCTGCTTGTTCGTTGGAAAGACAGCAGTCGAGTTCGACGACGCATCGCCAGCAACCTGAGGGTTGTTGGCCTGCGCATCGCCACTGGACGAGGCGTAAGCCGGGAGCCCCACGCCCAGCACGAGTACGGAGGTGGCCAGGACTGCGTAGGCCCCTCGGACGCGTATCAACCTGGCCATGTGCTTCTCCGCTGTCTGTCGAAGGCTGCCTTGCCGAGATGCGGCCACCCTGTCCCTTAACGGACGCGATGGCCAGACTTGCAGCGGCTCGGGTAGGCCAGCCGGGTTGAACGACGACCTACCGCGACGCTACGCAACGCAAAGTGAGCAGATCGGAATCCCGACCCGGTCCCGGCGGAGCGCGAAGCGCTGTTCCCCCTGTGGGGCGGCTAGACGCGCTTCGTCCTCCTTTAGTTCGCTCTTACCTCGCTGCCGTCCGCCATGGAGACGGGAAGTGCATGGCCCGGGTGGCGCCGAGGAGCCCGATCGCCTGGAGGCCCACGAACACAGCTCCAGAGCCGTACGTCGCAAGATAGGGCACGGTCACCGCGAGGTTCGGCACATGAACGAAGAGGACCTTGCGGAGGTTCCACGCCTCGATGTTGTGCTCCGGCGCGACCTTGAGGTCCCAGTAGAGGGCATGCCACAAACCGAGGAAGGCCCCAACCGCAAGCATCGTCACGGCCAGCGCCCACCCCCAAGGGAGCCACCGGTCGGCCACAGCCCAGACCGAGAGAAACAGCAGCCCTTCGGAAACTCCCCACGCCACCCCGAACACCATGACGGCCGGCAGGTTCAGGGGTCGGCCGTGGGTGAGCGTTCCCCTCGGCCAGATCACCCAGTAGCCGACCACCACCACGACCAGGGCGGCGAAGGTCCACGCCATCCACCCGACATCCCCGAACAGGAACGCACCGGGCAACGTCGCCCACGCACCTGAGAGTAGGGCCGCGAGCCAGCAACCCGCGAAGTAGATTCCCGCACGTCGCCAAGCCGCTCGGACGTCGTACGTCGTTGGCATCCCGGCAGGTTAAGGCCGACGACCCCCGCCACACCGAAGGTCGGGCGAACGCGCGAAGGCCACCCGCACCGAGGTGATGGTGGGATGGCCTTCGCTCTCTGCCCCAGGACGGGTCTCGACAACTCGTCCGGAGCGGATCGGGTTCCGCCGGGCGGACGGGATTCGGTCAGGCTGCGTTCGCGTCACTTCCGAGGGTGACCGTGGCGGTCTGGATCTCGCCGCCCCGGACATAGGTCAACGTGACCTCGGTCCCCGGCGCCTGCGAGCGAATCGCAGCCACGAGGCCTTCGGAACCATCGATGACCCGGCCGTCGATCTTGGTGATGACGTCGCCGCTCTGGAGGCCGGCGTTCGCAGCGGCGCTGCCCTCGGTGACCTCACCGAGACTGGCTCCGGTGGCCGCACCCTGGGGATCGCCGACCGTGGTGCCGAGCCGAGCGTGGGTCGCCGTGCCGTTATCGATGAGCTCCTGAGAGATCCGCACGGCCTGGTCGATCGGAATGGCGAAGCCAAGCCCGATGCTGCCCGAAGGTCCGCCGCTAGAGCTTCCGAGGGAGGCAATGGCGGAGTTGATGCCGATCAGATTCCCGCTTCCGTCGACGAGCGCACCACCGCTGTTGCCGGGGTTGATCGCGG
>JANPBY010000165.1:0-2265 GCA_031430645.1 Actinomycetes bacterium | reverse complement strand
GGTCCGCGGGGCGGAGTAATAACTGATGGCCTGGTAGTCCACCGGGGTATAGCGGATGTTCGGCCAGTTGTGCGGCTCCGTCATCTTGAGCCAGCCGCGATAGGCCTTGAGCCGCCACTCGAGCAGCCACTCCGGCTCGCCCTTCTTGGCGGAGATCATCCGGATGACGTCCTCGTTCAGCCCCTTCGGCGCGGTATCCGCGTCGATGTCGGTGACGAAGCCGTACTTGTACTCCTTGTTGACCAGAGACTCGACCGACGAGCTCATGGCGTTCCATGAGGGCATCGCGCAGTGCTTCAACCAGGTGTCGATTGGCTTCCAGCAGACCCAGGGCGACGGCCTTCTGCTCCTGCAGCAAGCGCTCGACCCGAGCTCGACCGTCGCCGTCAGCCAGCACCCGGCCCACGAGATTGGTGTCCGAGAAGGCTGAGTTCTGGACAGCGCCATAGGAGATCAGGCTCTCGCCCATCCCGCAGGCACCGACCATCTGAGCCGCCACGTTGGTGGCATACAGCAGGTCACCCCCTGGTCCGGTGGAGACGTCGCCGAAGAAGATCTCTTCGGCGCTCTGCCCGCCCATGGCGATCTGTACCAGCTGAAGCATCTCGGTCCGCGATCGGGTGTAGACATCCTCGGCGTCGCCGTGGGCCAGCATGCCAAGTGCATCCCGACGCTTCACGATCGTGAGGATCTCCAGCCGCCGATGTGGCGCAACCAACCAGGCGATCGTTGCGTGGCCGGCCTCATGAGTGGCGATCAGGCGCTTCTCATGGTCGGTGTACGCCACGGGCTGGCCCATGCCGACCTCCTCGACCAAGCGAGCCCGCTCGATGTCGCTGCGGTTCATCAACGAGTCGCCGCGACGAAGCGCGTTGACCAAGGCCTCGTCGAACAAGTGCTCAATCATGACCGGCGTGTAGCCCTGGGTCACCGACGCCAGGCTGTCGCGCTGCTCGGCCTCGTCGAGCTCGAAGTGATGGCTCTTCTTGCCGAGGAAGTAGTCGACGAGTTCCCGCCGCCCGGCCTTGCCGGGAGTCTCAAACGTGAGGCGGCGGTCGAAGCGTCCGGGGCGCAGCAGCGCGGGGTCGAGGTTGTCGGCGCGGTTCGTCGCGGCGATGAGCAAGACATTGGTGGCCGGGGGTACGGGCCGCGCGAGCTGGCGGTGCGCAGGCAGGAACGGGTTGAGGCGGTCGATGAACCAGGCCTTGAACTTCTGCCCGCCGGACAGCTCATCGAAGGACTGCATCTGCACGAGCAGCTCGTTGACAACTCCTCCGACCCCTTCGCTGATCATCGCGTGAGAGACAGTTCCGGCTGGGCTAGCCGTAAGACCCCCGCCACCAGCGATGGCGTACTCCGAGGGCAGTCCGGTGAGCCCACCGCAGCACATCTGCCCGGTCGCGCGGACGGCGTCGGGCATCGACGTCGCCGAGACTCCCCCGCGAGCCATCGCGATGGCGTCGATCTCCTCGATGAAACCGATCGCGCCGCCCTCGGCCCGGGCAGCCTTGCGCAAGGCCTTGAAGTACGAGCGGATCTTGCGAGCGGTCGCGCCGTAGTACATGGACTGGAACGACGTCGCCGAGACGAAGTAGAACGGGACACCGGCCTCGGCCGCCATGGCCTTGGCGAGGTAGGTCTTACCCGTACCCGGGACTCCTTCGAAGAGCAGACCCCGGCGCGGGGTGCCACCCATCTCTTCGCGGAAGGTCTTGTGGGCGAGGAACAGGTTCAGCGAGCGGACGACGTCCTCTTTGACGGCATCGATCCCGATGACGTCGTCGAGGCGGACGTCGATCTGCTCCGGCCGATAGACGACGTGCGGCGAGCGACCGGCGCCAACCGTGGTGCCGACCAGCAGGAGGATCAAGGCGAGGAAGAACAGCGCCGGCATAAGCATCAGCGGGTCCACGTCGGGAAGCTCGAAGATGTTGAACGGTCGGCCGTCGATGATCCGGGCCCAGAGGAAGACCATCGGGATGCCGACCATGAGGGCCAGGGTCCAGAGGCGCTGACGCCGGCGACTCTCCCGATTCTGGCCTACGTCAGCAGTACGCGCGTCGACTACCGCCCGTCCGTGATCGTCACTCTCTGTAGTCGACACGTAATCCTCCCCGGCTCCAGTAACTCTCCGTCACCGCCCGAGTCTGGGCCCGCAAAGCCGTGCTGTCTCCCCCGTTCACCCGTCCGGCGCATCCAGAACCCCCAACTCCGACCAAACGGCTGACCCCGCTGAGTGTGACGTTTTGTACGCGACACGCCGCG
>JANPBY010000164.1:0-2761 GCA_031430645.1 Actinomycetes bacterium | reverse complement strand
CACTTCGGGTGATCCGCGGGCCCGGCTACCAGTCGGTGGGAGAGGCCGCGGAGTTCACCTTTGGTGAGGACGGCGCGGTGTCCTCGGTCCATGGCCCGGGCGGGCTCACCTGGTGGCCGCTCGCCGACTTCACGCCGCGCGCGACCCTGCCCTCGTAACGCTGAAAGTGCCTCGGGAATCGGGCACCATGATCAACATGAACGCCGAGGAGCCGTCGCGATCGGATCAGCACGACGATGCGCTGTCCAGGGCGTTGTCGGGGCTCGTCGTCGCGGGGGAGTTGACCGATGCTCAGGCGCGCGAAGTGCGCGCTGCCTACGACCGCGAGGACGCGCTCAGTCGCGCCAGAACACCGTTGGTCGATCCGTCATCGGCTGCTCCTCCCGATGCGGCGAGCCGCCTGCCCGAGGTGCTGGGCTATCTGGGCGGGACTTTCGTGGCCGCGGCTGCGCTGCTCGTGCTCGGGTGGAGCTGGGACGAGTTCACCTACTCGACCAAGGTCCTCGTGGCATCGATCAGCGCTGTCGTGGCCTTCGGTGGTGGCCTCGTGGTCGCGCTGGTCCCCGCTGGGGGGATGGCTACGCTCCAGCAGTCCGAGCAGGAGGTGCGGCGTCGACTGGTTGGCGTTCTGCTGACCCTGGGCTCCTATATCGCCACTGGTGCCGTGGGTCTGGTGAGTGACCATGTCGACGAGGAGTCTGTGCTGCCCGCGGTCGCTGCAACGGCGCTCGTGCTCACTGGCGTCGCCGTACGTCTGGCGCCCGGAGTCGTGCCGACCCTGGGGTTGTTCGTGGCCACGTGCATGGCCGCCGCAACACCGGGCGACTTGGTCAACGACATGGACACTTTGGTGTGGGTCCTCATCTTCATGGGGCTCGGTGTCCTGTGGGCCGCTTTCGGCCCTCGGCTCACCCGGACGAAAACCACGGCTCTGGCACTCGGTCTGGGCACGCTTGTCGTCACCGGCTGGGTCGCTGCGGCGCACACGGTCTACGAGGCGGAGGCGAATCCGTTCGACGATCCCGCGTTCGCCGTTCCCCTCGAGTGGGGGGAGCGCGCGATCGCACTCTTGGGGCTCGCCGTCCTCGCCACCCTTGCCGTCGTCGGGGTCGCGCTCTACCTGCGGGGCCGCCCGTGGCCGTGGTTGGCGGCTGCGACCGTGGCTGCGGCCGGCCTGGTTTTCGAGGTGGCAGGCGACGCATTCGGACCGGCCATCGCCGCGTTGGTGGCCGGCAGCCTGCTCCTGGTCGCGAGCGCCCTGCTGATCGTCCGGCGTGGACGTTCTGGGCCGTCATGAGGCGAGTGACGGCTCGCGTGGTCGCTGTGTTTGTGGCGCTCAGCTTCGTCTCCGCCGTGATCCTGCTGATGTCGAATCCCGCACTCGCCTGTTCCTGCGCCACCTCTACCGTCGCGGAGCAGACCGACCGCGCCGACGCGATCTTCCTCGGCGAGATCCTCAGCCGGACCGCGACGGGGCAACCGACGACCTATGTGGTCGAGGTCTCCCGCGTCTTCAAGGGCAACGTCACCGCCAGACAGGACGTGGTCACGATGGCCTCCGGTTCGGTGTGTGGATTAGAGCTGCCGGGCTCCGGAAGTGCGCTCGTCTTTGCATCGACCAACGCCTCGCTCGGGGTGGCTCCGGCAGCGGGACAGCTAACGGCGAACTTGTGTGGTGGTTCGGTCATGACCAGCACCGCCCCTGTATCCCTCGGGCCGGGCGAACCTCCGACCGCCGTACCCGTGTCGACGTCGACGGAGGGCGCCGCACCGTCGGCAGTCGACTCGGATCCCGCAAATTCGCGGGTGGCGGTGTGGCTCATCGGAGGCCTCGCGCTCGTGGCCGCAGTCGGCTCTTTTGCCGTCCGCCGGCGCCGGACAGCCGGGTCTGGAGCTGCGTAACCCTTCGGGGCTGATGCTGACTCCGGAAACTGTCGGTGGGCTGATCTAGGGTCAGTTTCATGGTCGATCAGCTCGCACTCGAGGAACTCGAGGCACCGCCAGGTGCTGATGAGTCGTCGTTGCTCTGGTTCCTCTCGCCCGTCGGGTCGACCGTCGACGAGCCTGGTGACTGGTGCTTCGGCACCATGTTCGACCGGGTGGCCGAGGCCGGTCCCGGGCCGGAGACCTTGGCCGCGCTGGCCGTGCTCGACCGCGAGGACCTCGTGGGGTTGAGCGACCATGACCGCGTGACTTACTTGCGGTTGATGGCGGCGCAGGTGTCCTGGCTGGAAGCCCGGACCCTCGAGGTGGTCGCCTTGGTCGCGGCAGCAGCGGCGGCCCCGGCCAACGACCCGCTCGGCCTGATCGACGACATCGAGGCCGACGAGGTGGGAGCGGCACTCAGGTTGTCTCCCGGGACTGCAGTCCGCAGGGTCGCCTGTGCGAAGGCGCTTGCTCTTCGACTGCCTGTGGTTCGTGCAGCGCTCGAAGCCGGCGACGTCACGTTGGCGCATGCCCTGGCTGCGGTTGAGGCTACGGAGGATCTCGCCCTCGAGGATTGTGCGCGCGTGGAGCGCCGCGTCTTCCCCCGGGCCGCGACCCAGACGGTCGCTGAGTTCAAGAGGTCGCTGCGCCGCGCTGTGGCTTGGGCCTGTCCGGTGGGCTTCTCGGTGAAGCATGCAGCGGCCGCGGCCAAGCGATCCGCGTCGATGTACGACCTGCCCGATGGGATGGCCGCCATTCACTTGGAGCTGCCAGCACCGGACGCACAGATCGTCTGGAAGGCGCTCGACGTCCGAGCTCGCGCAGACCGCGCCGG
>JANPBY010000163.1:0-13846 GCA_031430645.1 Actinomycetes bacterium | reverse complement strand
CTGGTGCACTTCACGCGCGAAATCGGGGTGCCTGAGCGTGGTACATCACGCGTGAGGACGGCGTGTCGCGCGTGAAGTTAGGGGGGTCTAGGTGAGGACGTAGCCTGACGGGGCGACCATGACGGGGTCCCAGCCGGGGACCTCTTCGGGTTTGCGCGGCGCCGGTCCGACGTAACGCGCGGAGGGGCGGATCAGGCGCCCGGTCTCCTTCTGCTCCAGGATGTGGGCGCTCCACCCGGCGAGGCGCGCGCAGGTGAACATCGACGTGAACATGTGCGCAGGGACCTGGGCGAAGTCCAAGATGATCGCGGCCCAGAACTCCACGTTGGTCTCGAGCACCCGGTCGGGCCTGCGGGCGCGCAATTCTGCGAGCGCCGCCTCCTCGAGGGCGAGGGCCACCTCATAGCGCGGAGCGTCGAGGTCCTTGGCCGTACGGCGTAGCACGCGGGCGCGCGGGTCCTCGGCGCGGTAGACCCGGTGGCCGAAACCCATCAGCCGCTCACCCTTGTCCAGAACATCCTTGACGTAGGCCGTCGCGTCACCGCGTTGCTCGATCTCCTCGATCATGCCGAGCACACGTGAGGGGGCACCACCGTGCAGCGGGCCGCTCATCGCGCCCACGGCGCCGGAGATCGCTGCCGCCACGTCTGCTCCGGTGGAGGCGATCACCCGCGAGGTGAACGTGGACGCGTTCATCCCGTGTTCGGCGGCTGAGACGAAGTAGGCATCGACCGCCTCGACGTGCTTGGGGTCCGGCTCGCCCCGCCAGCGCACCATGAACCGCTCGACAATGGTGGCCGCCTCGTCGATGCGGCCCTGCGGAACCATCGGCAGGCCGACGCCTCGGGCGGACTGCGCGACAAAGGACAGCGCCATGACCGAGACGTGAGCGAGGTTCTCGCGCGCTTCGTCGTGGTCGATATCCAGAAGAGGCCGAAGGCCCCAGGCGGGCGCGAGCATCGCGATCGCCGATTGGACGTCGACGCGGACATCGCCGGAGTGCACGGGGATGGGGAATGGTTCCGCCGGGGGCAGACCCGGGTTGAACTCATTGTCGACGAGCAAGCCCCACACGTTGCCGTACGACACCCGGCCGACGAGGTCCTCGATGTCAACCCCGCGGTAGCGCAGCGCGCTCCCTTCCTTGTCCGGCTCGGCGATCTCGGTCTCGAAGGCGATGACGCCCTCAAGTCCGGGTACGAAGTCCGACATTGCACTGTCTCCTCATCGCCTGGCCACGCTGCGGCTCACTCCGGTGGCGCTACTTCTTATGGCGGTGATTCAACCCTACGTCGGTTGTGTCACGATCGGGAGGTGCCCCAACACAGCGATCGACCCGCCGCGCGAAGCATCGACGTCGAGGCCCTTCGGCGGTCCTACGGCGAGGCTGGCCTGGCCGAGGACGAGCTGGCCGCCGACCCCGTGACTCAGTTCGACCGCTGGTTCTCGGTTGCGCTGGAAGAGAGCCTGCTCGAACCCAATGCCATGGTCGTGGCCACGGCTGACTCCCAGGGCCGTCCGAGCGCCAGGACCGTGCTGCTCAAGGGCTATGACGAGCGCGGGTTCGTCTTTTTCACCAACCTCGGATCACGGAAAGGGCGGGAGGTCACCGAGAACCCACGGGCGTCGCTCGTGTTTCCCTGGTACGCGCTCGAGCGTCAGGTGATCGTGGTCGGCGACGTTGAAGCAGTGGACCGGGCCGAGACCGAGGCCTACTGGGACACCCGGCCCTACGGCTCCCGGATCGGTGCTTGGGCGAGCCCGCAGTCCGAGCCGGTCACCGGCCGCGGGGTTCTTGATGCCTGGTGGCATTCGGCGAAGGGTAGTTTTCCCGATGCCGAGTCGGTGCCGTTGCCCGAGCAGTGGGGTGGCCTGCGCGTAGTTCCTTTGACCGTGGAGTTCTGGCAGGGGCGTCGCAACCGCATGCACGATCGGCTTCGTTACGGACGCGTGGCCGTCGGCGAGTCCTGGTCGGTCCAGAGACTGGCCCCGTGAGGCCTCGATTCAGTAGCAGCCAGTGACCGTGGCCGCAATCCGATCGACGTGCTGGCGCGTGGTTAGTGAGGAGTACGCCGTCGGCCGGTTGTTGACCAGGATCGAGAAGACTCGCCATTTGCCGTCAGAGCCTTTGGCGTAGCCGCTGAGCGCGATGGCGTCTCCCAACGTGCCTGTCTTGGCATAGACGAGCCCGCGGGCGCAGGAACTTGGGCTGGAGGAGTACCGGCCGAAGGACGTGTGCAGGGTCCCGTCGACGCCCGCTCGCATCATGAGGGGAAGCCCTCCCGTGGCCGAGGTGCCATTGCGCAGGGCCGCCATTTTGGAGTGCTTCCCATCAATAGCGACGCTGAGCAGCTTGATCATCGCGGCGGCGGTGAATCGGTCGTCCTGGCTGCGTCCGCTCCCCGAGGAGATCACGACCCCGCCCAGCGGAACCCCCAGGTTTGCAAGAACTTCACGCTGAGCATTACGCGCGCCGCTCATGCTCGCTGCGTGACCGGTGGCCACCGCGATGTGCCGGAACAAGGTCTCAGCGATCTCGTCGTCGCTGGGGAACAACATCGCCCGGATCATGACATCCAGACGGTGCCCGCCATATCGCGCGAGCACTGTGGGGCCGGCGGCGCCGGTCGGCCCGCCGACGCCGATGACCGATGTCGGGACTTCGCTGCGTCCGGCGTAGGACGCGCTCAGGCCCGCGGCTGCGTTGAGCCGCCCCGCGAAGTAGCTCGCCGCTGCCTTGCCGTTGTCCGAGGTTGAGCGTCGGTCATACGTCAGCGCGTGCACGGGGGTAATGCAGTAGCCCCGCGAGCCGTGGCTCTCCGGGCATCGAGTGGTGAAGCCCGACGGGAAGCTCCACGGCTCGAACAGACTCTCATCGAGGTGGACGACGGCCCTGGTGATTCCCCGGGCCTTCAGCGCAGACGCGGCCTTAGCTGCCAAGGAGCGCAGATTGGACGACGAGAGCAGCGGGTCGCCGCCGCCAACGATGTAGACGTGGTTCCCGCGCCCGAGCATGACCGTTGTGGGGAAGGTCCTGCTCGGTCCCATGGCGTGAAGGGCACTCGCGGCCGTCACCAGTTTGGTGTTGGAAGCGACCCGGAACGACTCAGTCGAGCGGCGCGTGAAGACGGTCGCCCCCGATGACGGGTCGTAGACGCGGACGGCGACGCGGCTTCCCAGCACGGCGTTCGTGAGCCGGTCGGGCACCAGACCGGCGATTCGGTCGTTTGCGGCACTCGTCGTCGCCTGGACCTTGGGTCCGTTGGAGACACCCGCCGCGGGCAAGGTGGGAGCCCCGACCGCCCCTCCGGGCCCTCGCTCGCTGCCTATGGCCTGTGCTGGCCCCATGGTGGCGATGCCCGTCACGGCGACCACGAGAGCGACGAGCAGGGTTCGGGCGACGCTCAGTCTCACGGGGGCCATACCTGTTCCTTCGGTCACTTGACCTCGCGAGTCAAGGGAGTCAGTGATCCAGCCACTCGCTGATCACGAGTGCGACGAGACGTTCGGGAGTCGTACCGTGCTCGTTCGCCGAGTGATTGAGCGCTTTGCGCACCGACTTCGGCAACATGATGGTGAGTTCGTGGTCCGAATGCTCCCCGGCTGCGCCGTGCTTGGCCTTCTGGGGCTTGGCGACCTTGTGCTTCTTGGGGTGCTTGCCTGCCTTTGGGTGCTTGGTCTGGGTGGCTTGGGTCCCTCCCTTGGATCGCTTCTTGTCCTTGGGCTCGGGCGGAGCACCTGCGCTTGCAGGGTCGGACGGACCCCGCGCGGGGGCAGTTTTCGCTGCGCTGCCGACGCCGGGGCGTGCGACGACGAGCGGCGAGTCGGGGCGCTCTCGCCTCAGCGCGGGCCGAGGTCCGGGATTGCGACCCGCGCTGGGGGTCAGAGGATCAGTCATCCGCGGCTCCTGCCCGTACCAAGGGGCCCGTCGTCGACGGGCAAGGTCATGAGTCGGTCGAAATGGTCATCGAAAGCATCGGAGACCTCGCGAGCGCCAGGTGAGCGCCAGGCCTGAACGGGAATGCAGGCCCCCTCGGCCTGCTGAATCGCCGTGCGGTCGGGGATTGGCGGCTCGAGGACGTCGTCGCCGTAGGCAGCCGCGAGCTCGTCCATCCGGAACCGATGCTCGGTGGAGTGAGCGCGCAGTTTGTTGACCAGGATGCCCGCGCTCTGCAGCCGCAGGTTGTCGCCTTGGACCAAGTTGATGGCCTCGAGGGCGGATTGGGTCCCCTGGAGGGCGAACAGCGAGGGTTCGCAGACGACCAGCGCGTAGTGGGCAGCCGCCAGTGCGTTACGGGTGAGCCCACCCAGGGATGGCGGCGCGTCGATGAGGACCAGGTCGTAGTCAGCGAGGCCGGTCATGGCGATCCTCAACTGCAGAGTCGACGCGCGGCCAGCGACCACGTTGTGCCGTTCGAGCAGGGTGTCGGCCGCGATGACGTCGACCGCCGGCCCCCAGCTGCTTCGGGCGATTGCGTGGCCCAACAGACCGGACCCGGGGTCGGCCAGCACGTCCGAGGCGGAAAATCGGACCTCAGGTGGGTCGAGGACCGTCGAGGCGTTGCCCTGCGGGTCGAGGTCGACGACGAGGGTCTTGAGCGACCGCTCCCAGGCCGCACCAGCGAGCCCCAGGACGACTGAGGTCTTGCCGACCCCGCCCTTGAGGCTCACCACGCTGACCACGAGCACAGCCCGAGTCTGCCTCACTAGGGTCAGGTCAGCGGCCCAATCGACGCGCGGACGGCGGAATATCGGGCGAGGGCTTCCTCGCGCTCGACGGCGTGGTCGACGATCCGTTCCGGGTAGTCGCGCGGCATTCCCTCCTTGCGGAGCCACGGTTCGTGGACGCCGCCCCCTGGGACGTCGCCGAGCTCGGGGACGTACTTCCTGACGTAGTCACCCTGTGGGTCGAAGCGCAGACCCTGCGCGACGGGGTTGAAGACTCGGAAGTACGGCGCGGCATCGGTGCCCGTGCCCGCAGCCCATTGCCAGCCGTGCTGGTTCGACGCGAGATCGCCGTCGCGCAACCAGTACATGAAGTGTCGAGCGCCACGGGTCCAGTCCAGATGTAGGTCCTTCACCAGGAAGGATGCGGTCACCATCCGGAGCCGGTTGTGCATCCAGCCCTCGGCGAGGAGCTGACGCATCCCGGCGTCGACGAACGGATAGCCGGTACGGCCGGCGGCCCAGGCAGCGAAACGGGTGTCGGCATCCGGCCCCACGTCGACCTCGATGTCCGCGAGCTCCGGGCGCAGGCTGTGCCGGGCGGAGTTCGGGTGGTGATGCAGGACGTCGGCGTAAAACTCCCGCCAGGCAAGCTCCTTGCGGAACACTTCGTGCCCCTTGCTGTCCCCGAGCTCGCCCAACAGGGTGCGTGGGTGGATCTCGCCCCAACGCAATGCGGCGCTCAGCCCTGACGTCCCCATGAGGTCGGGACGGTTTCGGCCGTCGGAGTAACGGTCTAAGGCGCCGGAGGAGACGAAGGCCTCCCAGCGGTCGAGGGCGGCAGCCTCGCCGACCTCCGGCAGGTGAAGCCCCCCGAGGTCTGGGGATACAGGCAGCTGGTCGCCGTCGACCACGACCCACTCGCAGTCGGTAGCCGGGGCCGGAGCGGGCGCCCGCCAGCCGTGGGTGAGCCAGGCGCGCTGGAAGGGTGTGTAGACGCGGTATGGGGTCCCGTCACTCTTGGTCACCCGGCCTGGCGCCACGGCGTAGGACGAACCGGTCCGAACGAGCGCGATGCTGCGATCGGCGAGGTGTTGTTCCACTGTGTCGTCGCGGGCGGCCCCCAGTGGGGCGAAGTCGGCCGCCACGTGGACCGAGGTCGCGCTGGTGTGCTGGGCGACTTCTGGGACGACGACCGCGGGGTCCCCGTGACGGATCACCAAATGACCGCCCAGCGCCGTGTCCAGGCTCCGGAGTGAGCCAAGCAGGTACGCCCTCCGGACCGGACCGGCCTTGTCCCACAGCTTGGGGTCCAAGACGAACAGCGCAACCGCAGCCCCGTCGCCCGCGGCCAAGCCGTCCAAGAGCGCCGGATTGTCCATCAGCCGAAGGTCCCGGCGGAACCACACGACGGCAGGGGGCATCTTGCGACCGTCCCTCACTCGCGCGTCGCCCGCAACTCAACGCAACTGAACCTGGTGTCACCCGCCCCCCACACTTCACACGCGACACGCCGTCCTCACGCGCGAGGTACCACGCTCGTGGGTGGCCTTTTCGCGCGTGAAGAGAGCCCATGCTCTGACTTCACGCGCGAAATCGGGGACGGTACGCGTGGTGAATCGCAGGTGAGGACGGCGTGTCGCGCGTGAAGTTGGGGGTGGCGCGGGCGCGCCAAACGGCGTGCAGCGTCTTCGCCGCCTAGGGTGACGAAAGTCCCAATCATGATCGGGAGCGCGGCCAGCGGCCGCTTCAGCCAGCCGGGAACTCCTCCCGTCGGGGGACTGGCGCGGCGAAGGGAACCAGCACGTTGGGTTCGACCACCACTGCGACCGTCGACCGCTGGGCCCGGCTCAGGCGGCTGGTTGCGGGTACCGCTGCTGCCGTGCTGACTGTTTCCCTGCTCGGCTTCCCGGTTTTCCCAGCTGAGGCGGCCGGCAACCCCAACATCTCGCTGAACAAGGCGGGGCCTGGCACCGTCCTCGCCGGAGACCCTGTTGGCTACACGTTGACGGCCAGCAACGCGAACGGGAACCCTCCGGCTTACAACACGCTCTTCCGGGACGTGCTTCCTGTCGGGGTGACGTACGTCGCTGGATCGACGACCCCGGCGGACGCCGGCGAGCCGACGGTTCTCACCAACCTGCCCGTGGCGGGCCAGACGACCCTGGTGTGGTCCAACGTCGCGGACATCCAGCCAGGTGGCACGGCGACCCTTGGGTTCCGGGTCTCATTGGCAGCTGCGCCTTATCCCGTGAACGCAACGGTGGCCAATACCGCTGACGCATACGTCAACGGTGATCCGCGGGTGATCCCGGCGGTCGTGACGTCGACAGGCGCGGCCAACCCGGCCACGTTCAGCGGGAACGCCACTTCCCCGACGATCTCGACGACGGTCTCGGCCGTCGCGGTGTCCAAAGCGATGTCGAGCCCGGAGAACGAGATCGTCCGCGGAGTGCACGGCAGCTTCCCGCAGGTCTGGACGTTGACGGTCAGCAACAACAAGGCCAACACCACGACGGGAACCACTGTCACCGACTACGTGCCGGCGCGCCTGGAGTTCCTTGGCTGCGGAGGCATCGACAACACCCCCGGTGGGGTCGAGGAGTACCCCGGGTCAGGGCTGATGACGAGCGTCCCGGTCATCGCCAGCAACTGCCCGACGCCGACCACGGTGGACACCGTGGTCAACCCCCCTGGCCTGACGGGTGTCTTCACCCGGGTCATCTGGACCCTTGGGACGATGGCCGTCGGTCAGGTGACGACGATCAACTACAAGGCCGGCGTTCCGTTGCGCGCCAACGTGTCTCCGGGGCCACCAGGTTCAGACACCGCCAACCTGGCGAACAACACCGGGGCCCCGTCCTCTGAGACCGGTTCGGAGCTTTCGGCCACCAACACCGCCGTCGTCGCCGGCATCTACACAGGGCCGGTCGCCCCCGCGACGTCAACGTCGGTCACGGCGCAGGGATCGCTGACGGTGACGCTCGAGGACTTCGCGATCGACAAGAGCCCGAGCGGTGCCTTCGTCCAAGGGACGATCGTCCCCTGGAGCATCCGGGTTCGAGCAGGGGAGTACCGCAGCCTCACCAACGTGCTGCTTGTCGACACGCTCCCGAGTGGGATGTGTCCGCTCGGCTCCGCCAATTTCGGCGCGGGTACGCCCCCGGAGTGTGATCCTGTCCCCGGTCAGAACCCGAGCATTCCCTATCTCTCACCTCCCACGGTGAACGGCAACGGGACGACGACGGTGCCTTTCACGGCCTTTTCGGTGGCCGCGGGTGGGACGACGACCGTGACGTTCCCGGCCCGCTCGCGGACGTCGTACACGGCCGGCGACCCCACGGTGGCCGGGGATGCGTTCGTGAACGTCGTGGACGGTACGGCGACGAGCCAGCCAACCGTCGCCGACCCGGCTCCGGCAGTTACCGTGAGCGACACCTCGACGGCGACCCTCACGTCTGCCGGCCCGTCCATCGACAAGACGATCTCAGCCGCAGTGGCCCCGCCAGGCACGATGAACTGCGCGACGGCGACCTATCTCAACCCAACGACGAGCCCAGACACGCGTCCGCAGTACGCCAAGGGTGACCGGATCTGCTTCACCCTGAGGGTGAACTTCCCGAGCACCGTTCAGACCCGGAACCCGGTTGTTACCGATTTCTTGCCGGCCGGCCTGACCTACGAAGCCGGTTCTCAGGTCGCAACCGGCGCTAATGGCGTCGCGATCAGCTTCAACGAGGCGGCCGTGGTGGGCGGCACCGCTAGCCCGATCTGGACGCTGGGCACCGGTGTCCCGAACCGGTTTGTGGGCCTCGGGGCGGTCTTCGAGGTGCGCTTCTCAGCAATCGCCCAGACTGATGCGGCGGCCGGGCTGCCGTCTGAGATCCAAGGCAACCTGATGAAGCTCCGCGCGGAGTCGACGGCCGGTGTCGCGTACTCCCTCCGGGACCAGGTCGACTACCGCCTCCTCGCCGGCCCGCGCCTGGCCATCACCAAGGGCGTGGCCGGGATCGCGCCGCCGTACTCCAGCGGCCCCAACGTCGACAACGTCCAGGTCCGCGCCGGAACGGTTGTGCGGTATCGACTCGACATCCGCAACACGGGGTCGACTCCCGCGCAGTCGACCCAGGTTCGAGACGTTCTTCCCGCGGGCATCGTCTGCGCCAATGTCTCGGCCATCAGCAACGCAGGTACCTGTCAGGCAAGCAACGGCGGGATCAGCACGCCAGTCATCGTCTGGAACCTCGCAGCGAGCGACGTCATCGCGGCGGGTGCGACTCGGGCGCCGCTGACCTATGAGGTCACGATCCCCGCTGGCGTCTCGGTGGCGCAGAGCTACGTCAACACCGCCGGTGTCAAGCAATACAACTCCCCGACCAACCTGGGTGGCGTCGTCACCTACGTCCCGGCAACCAACATCGACCCGACGGCGACGCCGACCCCCAACACCCCTGCGGCCACCGACACCTCACGGGTGTTCACAGCGCCGGTGGCCTTGGCCAAGACGCACACGACGAGCCTCACCGAGACCAGCAACAGTGCGACGCAAGCGACGATCGGCGAGACCGTGACCTACACGGTGACGGCCACCATGCCGGCCTTCACGACGCTCTACAACGGACTCCTGGTCGACCCCATCCCGGTCGGCCAGTCGTACGTCGCCGGAAGTGCGAGCGCGACCTTCAACGGGGGTGCCCTTCCCGGTGGCTTCGCGGTTGCAGGAAACGCCACCGACGCGAGGTTGACGTTCCCGGTCACCTACGCGAACCCCACGGCGACTGCCCGGGTCTTCGTGTTGTCGTTCCAGACGGTGATCCTCGACAACGCGGTCAACGTCCGTGGCGCGAACCGTCCCAACATCGCGACGTTCACGAGCAACCTCACGGCGGGCGGCACGGCGGTCACGCCCGTGACGGTGACTCGCAACGTGCCGATCGTGGAGCCGAACCTGGCGGTCACCAAGGTCAACAACGCCCCGGGGGGCGTGGTCGTGGCTGGTCAGACCTTCACCTACACCGTGACGCTCACCAACACCGCAGGCGCAGGGGTGTCGATCGCGCATGACACAACCGCCAGTGACGCCATTCCCGTTGGCCTGACGTATGTCGCCGGGAGCGCAAGCAACGGCGGCACCTACGTCGCCGGCACCCGAACGGTGTCGTGGGTGATCGGGGACATCGCGGCCGGTGCTGCAGTGATTCGGACGTTCCAGGTGACGGTCGATCCGGGTGCGCTGAGCGGCGTGTCCTACCTCAACACCGCCACGGGCGTGACCACGAGCATGCCGGGTGTTGTGCCGAACGAACGGTCCGACACCCGGACCGGACCGAACACGGTGACGATCCAGCGGCCGGCGACCCTGAAGTCGGTGACTCCGGGCACCGCCACCATCGGCGAGCTGGTCACTTTCACGGTGTCCTCGACCGTTCCCAACGACGTGCGGCTCTATGACGCAATCCTGCTCGACACCTTGCCGACTGGGCTCACCTACGTGGCGACCCTCTCGGCGACCTGCAGCGCGGGGCCTTGCCCCGCAACCCTTCCGCCGACCTTCCGGCAAAACGGTCAGCGGCTCGGGTGGTACTTCGGGGATCCGGCGATCGCGGCGGCGCCGTACACGCTGACGGTCACCTTCACTGCGCGGGTCGCCAACGTCGGCACCAACATCAACGGAGTGATCCGGACCAACAGCGTCGTGCTGCGTTGGAGCACGACCAACCTGACCTTCCCTGCCGCCGGGCTGCCCGCCAACTCGTTCTGGAACCAGGTGACCAACACGGGGAGCGCGACGGTCGGGATCATCGAGCCAGCCGTCGCCGTCACTAAGACGGTCGACGCGACCACCCTCGCTCCCGGAGCCCAGCGGACCTACACCCTGACGCTGCGCAACACCGGCACCGCTCCCGCCTACGCAGCCACCGTCAGTGACCCGATCCCGAACTTGCTCGTCGTGAACGGTGCGTCCTTCGTCGGGCCGGGGACGACGACCCTTACAGGGGCAACCCCAACCGGTGGCGGCACCGTGTCTTGGTCGGTCCCAGGGCCGATCCCGGTCGGAGGCTCGGTCACGCTGACCTACACGGCTTCGCTGGCCGCATCTGCGTCAGTGCCGGATGCTCAACCGCTGACCAACACCGCATCCCTCACGGGCTACGCCGGTCTTGCGGGTGGACCCGGTGCGTTTGGGCGGCCGTACGTCGGGGGCAGTTCCGCGGCAACCGTGACGGCCGCGTTCCCGCGGGTCGCCGTGGCCAAGACGACCTCGACGGGTACGGAGACCGGCAGCGCCACCATCGGGTCCAGCTTCGGCTGGCAGCTGGTGCTCACGAACACCTCGACCGTGCCGGCCCTCGCGGTCTCGGCCGTCGACACCTTGCCGACGAACTGGAGCTACGACGGCGGCAGCGCCACGCTCACTCCGCAGGGTGGGCCGACGACTCAGGTCAACCCGACGATCAGCAGTCAGACGCTGACCTGGGCGACGGCGGTCACCCTTGCCCCAGGACAGACCCTCACGATTGCGTTCACGGCAACGCCACAACCAGGAGTCGTGACAACGCCCGGGGTCGGTCCGGCCAACCCGCACGTCAACACCGCAGTGCCGGGTGCCAGCGATGCGACTGGGGCGACGGGAAACCTCGCAGGGCCGTACGGCCGAGGCTCGGACACGGCGAGCGCGACCATTGACAGCGCCGACCTCGCTCTCGACAAGTCGCACACGGGGTCCTTCACAGCAGGGCAGAACGGCACCTACACGCTCACCGTGACCAACAACGGCCCTTCGGCGGCCGCAGGCCCCCTGACGGTGACGGACACGATCCCCGTGGGCATGAGCTTTGTGTCGGGAGGTTCGACCAACGGCTGGGCCGCCTGCTCTGCGGTCGGCCAGGTCGTCACCTGCACCCGTGCGGCCGGATTGGCTTCCCTGGCCACCACGAACTTCCCACTCGTGGTTGCCATAGCTCCGACCACCGCGGCCGGCGCCCTCATCAATGCGGCCACGGTCAGTGGCCCCACCTACGACCCGGTTCCGGGCAACAACAGCGACACCGATCCGACGACGATCGTGACCTCGGCGGACCTGGCGATCGTCAAGGCGGTCAGCGGCCCCGTCGTCGCTGGGAGCAACGTCACCTGGACCCTCGACGTCACGAACAACGGCCCGTCGGTCTCCCGCGGCCCGATCACCGTCACGGACGACCTGCCGCCCGGCACGACGTACGTCTCCGCCACCGGTGGCGCGTGGTCGTGCAGCGCGCCCGCCGGCACCGTGACGTGCGTGCTGCCCACCGACCTAGCGGTGGGAGCGCCCGCTCCTCAGATCACCCTGGTACTTGCCCTGGGCCCGTCCGCACTAGGCACCCTCACCAACACCGCCGAAGTTGACGGTCCCACCCCGGACCCGGTGCCGGGCAACGATTCCTCGACGACGGCGACACCAATTGTCACGTCGGCCGATCTGGTACTCACGAAGTCCCACACGGGTGACTTCCTCGCGGGCTCGCAAGGTACTTACACGTTCACTGTGGACAACTTGGGGGCGTCAGACGCCGCTGGCCCGTTGACTCTGACCGACACCCTTCCGGCCGGGCTCGCCTTCGGGAGCAGCGGCAACGAGGAGGGTTGGAGCTGCAGTGCGGCGGGCCAGCTCGTCACCTGCACGCGAGCCGCCGGTCTGGCCAGAGCCGTCGACACCTCCGTTACCGTCGTCGTCGACGTCGCCAGCAGTCTGATCGGCCCAGTCGTGAACACCGGCACCGTCGACAGCCCGACGACTGATCCTGATCCCGACAACAACACCGACGACGACAACACCTCGGTCACTACCGAGGCCGACCTTTCGGTGACTAAGACCCATACCCCTGATCCGGTGGTCGCCGGCGAGCAGGTCACCTACACGCTGACCGTCACCAACTCCGGCGCGTCCGACGCGGCGGCAGACGTCACGCTCGACGACACGCTTCCAGCCGGCTTCACGCTGGCTGCGGTGAGTGCCGCCGCGAGTTGGAGCTGCCCGTTCTCGGTCGGCGACTCGACCCTCACGTGCACCCGCTCGACGTCGCTCGCCGCTGGCACGTCGGCGCCGGTGGTCACGGTGACGGTTGACGTGGATCCTTCGCAGGCTCCGGGTTCCTACGACAACGTCGCGATTGTGGACTCGGCGACGACCGATCCGGACCCGAGCGACAACACCGCAACAGACCCGACCCAGGTGGTCACCGAGGCCGATCTGTCGCTCGTCAAGACCGCGAACGACGCGACGGTGCCTGCAGGGACGACCACGTCGTTCACACTCGAGGTCAGCAACGCTGGGTCGTCCGACGCTGATGGTCCCGTGACGGTGACCGACACCCTGCCCATCGGATTGTCCTTCGTCTCGGGCGGCGGCAGCAACGGGTGGTCCTCGTGCTCGGCCGTGGGTCAGGCAGTCACCTGTGTCCGGTCAGCGGCGCTCGCCGCCGGGGCCACCGCAGGCGACCTGGTGATCACCGTCGACGTTCTCTCCTCGACACCAGCGGGAACTCTCACCAACACCGCAACCGTCGCGTCGCCGACCACCGACCCTGATCCGGACAACAACACCGATACGGCTGACGTGGACGCGACGGTTGAAGCAGACCTCGCCATCGTGAAGACCCACCGCGAGTCTCCTGTCGTGGCGGGCGGACCGCTCACCTTCGACCTTCAGGTGAGCAACCGGGGCACCTCGGACGCAGCAGCTCCGCTCGTGGTGACGGACACGCTGCCAGCGAAGATTCGGTACGTCTCAACGACGGCTCCGTGGGCCTGCGTGGCTGCGGGGGACCCGCTCGTCGGGCAGACCGTCACCTGCACTCTGGCGGCAGGGCTGGTTGCGGGGATGCCCGCGTCCCCAGAGGATGCAACCCTGCTCACGATCGTGACTTCGGTTGACGGCGACCTGGCGCCGGGTACGGTCACGAACTCCGCCACGGTCGATGCGCCGAACTCACCCGACCCGGACTTGACCAACAACACCGACACCGATGACGTCGATGTCGAGGCGTCGGCCGATCTCTCGGTGGTCAAGCTCAGCACGACCGACCTGGTGATCGGATCGCAGGGGACCTACACCCTGACCGTGACGAACGTCGGGCTCTCCTCAGCGACCGACGTGGTTCTGTCCGACCCGCTGCCCGCCGGCCTCACCCTGGTGACGGCG
>JANPBY010000162.1:0-10648 GCA_031430645.1 Actinomycetes bacterium | reverse complement strand
GTAGGCCGCCAGCACACGGTCCCGGAAGGCGGCCTGGTGCAAGCGATGCTTGGTGACACTGGTTATGTACCGCCGCCGGGCTTGGGCGTCCGCCAATGGCTCGACGGCATCTTGTGCGATGTAGTGGCTCAGCCGGATGTCATCATCCACGAACACTTCGAAGCTCAACTGCCCTGGATGGTCAGCCTGCACAAAGACCGGGTAGCTGACCAAGTAGGAGCCGGGCATGGTGCGGTAGCAAAACACCAGAGGCGTTTGGGTTTGCATGGCCCGTCGCAGCCCAACGTTTTCGGGGTGCTGTGGATCGGTACCGCGATAGCGGTACAGGATGGCCGAGGCGCCATCGCGCAGGTCGTCGTCGTAGGGGCCACCCGGAATGGTGGTAATGGACAGGGGCATGTCCCGCATCACCTTTGGCTTGAAGATTCCCTGCGGCCCAATGATCGGCACCCGCTGGCCCTCTAACTGAAAGCCCTGGGCCAGCAGATCGCGCGGCAACACCTCGCCATGGAGCAGCTTCTGCGCGCCCAGCCATTGGAAGGCATGGCTGCGTATGGCGTGATCCGACGCGTCGAAGTTCATGGCCGGCCCGGCTGGGGTGATGGTCCAGGATAGCGCCTACTCAACGGCGGCCATAGGGCTGCTGCTTATCCAGCCGGCGAAGCCGACACAAAACGCGTGCGTCGGGAGCAGTAACGGCAAGTTCCGGGACAAGCGCCTCAACGAGAACTGGTTCGTTTCGCTTCACCAAGCCAAGGCGGTCATCTCAGCATGGCGTCGGGACTACAACGAGGTGCGGCCACACAGTTCACCGGGAAAGAAGCCGCCAGCCAAGTTCGCTGCAGTGCTGTGAGACCACGGAACACTTGCAAACAACCATCCGAGCGATAAGCTCGCCAACAAGGACTCTACGAAGTAAGTCCTGGCCCTAAGAGAGGGGGCAGGTCACCTAGATTCGCCAAGGCCTAGGCGCCCTGGCGTTAAGTCGCCGGACAAGTGGTTAGACAGGGAAGCGTGTCCCACAGGCACTTGGCCTACAACTCACTTTTGTGGCGTTTGGCTGTTCAGAGGGATGACCAAGCGCGCGGATGTGATGCATTGACTCAGATTCCTGGAGGTGAGTCCTCCTCACTCAAAGAGCGGAGTTCCCGCTCGGCAGCGCTTCGAAAGTGATGAGACAATCACGTCAAGTAGATGGGCCCACTGGAGAAGTCTGACTATGGCGATCAAGCTAAAAAAGGCAGCCGGACATAGGCGAAAAGTCAAAGCTATCGCGGTCTCGGACAGCAAGCCACGACTGTTGGGAATCACCATTCTGGGCAAAGTTGTTCGGCAAATTCACGGGGAGCCGGTCACCGGAGTTGTGCTAAAAAGCACGGTCTTTACTCGACTAGCAAATTCAAAAGCTAAGTCGACCGAAGCTATCTCCAGACTGCGGACTCAGCTGAAGACCATGGGTAAGGAGCACGCCAAACGGGTGGCAACACTCAGCGAGCACATTGCAGACGTTGAATATGAGGAGAGGATTCGTACACGACAACTGGAGGAACTTCAGACAAAATTTGACAATCTTCAGCGAAGCAAAAACTTGCTTTTGCGCAATGAAGAAATTCGCCTAGGCAAACTCAAGCCTGACGGTACGAAGAGCACGGCCGACTACAATTCCGTGACTTCGACTCAAGGGTGGAAACACAAAGTTGGAGGCGGGCTCGGCGGTGTGGGGAAGAAATAGGTTGAGCGTGGCGAGGAAATCGCGACGGATGCGATCGATTCATTCCCTGCACCTGAGGGCTCAGGGATCGAGGGTCAACCTGCCGCGTAGAGCCGCGAGGAACCGCGTCAGCCTTAGAGTTTCGTCCAACACAACTTAGTCGAGACTCGCAATTCGACCGAGGAAGCCAACGAAGGGAATCTGCTCCCAGCCGCCGTCGTATTCAAAAACACAGGCTTTGGTCGGAGGCGTCCAAGTCGCAACAACGTTCGGACGTGTACTTCCACCAGCAGGCTTCATTTTCGCAATGCCCTGCTTCATGAACCGAGCCGCTTCCACGCCGTGACTGCTCGCGTCCACGATAGGTTTTCGCTTCGATGTTGAGTAGGGAAGTGCTAGACAAAGTCCGGCCCTCACGCACCCATTCTCCCACTCATTTTTGCTTTCATGCTTCAAGCTACTTGCTTGCCGAAAGCCGGCATTAGTTGCCTTCTCAATCCGGGCGGGCCACTTGGTCGAATTGTAGCCAAACGTCACGCGCTTGAGCTCAATCAGGAAATTGGTCTCCCTGTAATTGGCCCATAGGTCAACGCGTCCTGCATTCGGTTCCTTGGCGCGCGACTTCCGCTTTATCGAGTGTTCCGACAAGTGATAGCTATTTAGCCTGTCCACGGAGGCAGCGAAGTGGGAGTACCAATGCCGTTCACCCTTGGTCAGCGGATAGTAGTCTCCCTCCCATTGCCAATGGCGAAACGATTGATTGCAGAGTCCCGCAAGTACTTTGAAGAAGAAGTCTCGTGCGATACGAGTTCCATCAGCATCTTCCATGCAATCCTTCCACACCAGATCGCCACCAAATGAGCGACCGTTCCGTATTTTGGTTTCTAGGCTAGTCAAGAAGTTCTCCAGAGTGTGCTTGACCTGAGCTGGGAAAAAGATGGTGAAATAGATGCTATTTCCACTGAGATTGCGCGACTAATCGCCCCAACCAGCCCGTGAATATTGCGACTCGTTCCGACACAGAATAATGAGTGTTGAACCACGTTTTGTCCGGGCAGGAACTGGACCCCCGGCCAACATGCCGCACAGTTGCCTCTAGCGCAAGTCACGCGCTTTGGGGGCTTGGCTTCGAAGAATTCTATCTTCAACAGCTAACAACGCGTTTACGCAAGAAAGGGATCCTCCGCTCTTGGTATCGACCACACTACGTTAGTCTTGTCTCGACTAAGTCGATCGTTGCGACGGAACCTGACGCATCCGTGTTGCACCATGAAGCTCAATCAGGAGAGCATCATGTCGACTTCAATGCAGTCAACAGTGAAGGTCCGTTCTGCGCGAGCGCAAGGAAAGGGCCTTGATGCGCCCCAGCTGTCGCGCCACGAGCTAGCTCGAATTGCCTACCCATCTCACGCGGATCCCCTAGAGCTGGCCCTGGCCCTCGCAGCCAGCCGCTTCCTAACCATCCTAGGCCGCCTCCCCGAATCCAACGACTTCATCGAACGCTCCCTCCTCGCCTGCCGCGGCCTCTTCATCTGGTCCGCCAAACTCATCACCGCCCTGCAAGCCGCCTTGGGCAGCGCTGCCTCCGCAGGCGCGTCCAACGCCTTCGACGACGACACGGACAACGAGCACGACGAAGCCAGCATCAACCAGCCCTCGGGCATCGGCCCCAGCTGGCAATGCCTGGTCGACCCCGACCGCGTGCAGTCCGTGCGCCCCGGCATCTTCCGCAGATTGAACGCCGACGCCGGCCTGCGTCGCGCCTTGGGCAAGGCCACCCTCGAATGGGCGGCGACCGGTCCGACCACGCCCATTCCCGCACTGGCCAATGCCCGCTACATGGCCGAGACCTTCGGGCTTGGCGACGCCGGTCGCCGACTGATCGAACTGATCATCCTGGCTGAGCTCAGTTACGAGTTCGAAGACGCACTCAATCAACTCGAGCTGGGCAAGCGCCATGAGGTCGAGCGCATCCTGGGCCTGTACCTGGGCTGTGACCAGCGCGAGGTCGCCAGGCTGGTCGGCCGCGATGGAATACTGGCGCGCATCGGCCTGATCGATTCGAGTGATGGTGGCGGCAATGTCGGCTTTCTGCTGGCGACGGGTCTCAGCGTCTTCGCCCAAGGCCTGACCCAGGAACACGCGTCAGCCGAGGATTTCCTCGAATCGTTCCTGATGCTTTCGCCGCCGCCGAAACTCGACGACGCCGACACCGAGCATCTGTCCGCCATCAAGCAACTGGCCACGCCGTTGCTGCGAACGGCCGCCGAGCAGGCCGTGCCCGGCACCAACCTGATGTTCTATGGCGCGCCCGGCACCGGCAAGACCGAACTGGCGCGACAGGTCGCCGCGCGCGCGGGCCTGCGCCTGTACGAGGTGCGCTATGCCGGCCCCAATGGCAGCAGCCTGTCGGCGCAACAGCGTCTGGCCTCGCTACTGCTCAGCCTGCACGCGCTGCGCGGCAAGCGGGATGCGGCGATCCTGCTGGACGAAGCGGAAGACATCTTCTCTAGTTGCGAGCGCAACTTCTGGGGGCCGCCTTCCAAGGACAGCGAACTCTCCAAGGCGTGGATCACGCGCTTGCTCGAGGAGAATCAGATCCCGGTGCTGTGGACGTCCAACCGCGTGCGCCAGATCGACCCCGCCGTGTTGCGACGATTCGTGGTGATGTACGAATTCTCGGAACTGCCGCAGTCGGTGAAGCGGCGCCTGGCCGACAAGTTCCTCGGTGGCATGGACCTAGGCGAGCCGCGCATGGAACAAGTGGCGCGCCTGCGACAGCTGGTGCCGGCACAGCTTGAAAACGCGGCTAACGCCGCGGCCTTGGTCAAGCCCGCCTCGCCCGACGACGCCTGGCAATGCGTGCGCCTGCAATTAAATGAGTCGCGCCGCGCGATGGGGCAGGCCGCGTTGGTCGAGCACACGGGTTCGCCGGTGGCCTACGATGCCGGCTGCCTCAACCTGGGCGGCGGCATGGACACCGACCTGTTACTCGCGGGGCTGCGCCGCAACGGCCGCGCCGCGCTTTGTTTCCACGGCGTGCCGGGCACGGGCAAGACCGAACTGGCGCGCTACCTGGCGCGGCAGCTGGAGCGCGAGCTGGTGGTGCAGTCCGGCAGCGACCTGTTGTCGATGTGGCTGGGCGAGACGGAAAAGCGCATCGCCGACATGTTCGCCCGGGCCGGCGATCGCGCCAGCCAGGTCCTGCTGCTGCTTGACGAGGCCGACACCTTCCTGAAGGACCGATCCAAGGCCACAGCGTCCTGGGAGCTATCGCAGACCAACGAGTTCCTCGCGCGCATGGAGGGCTTCCCCGGCATCTTCATCTGCACCACCAACCTGATCGACCGGCTCGACACGGCGGTGCTGCGGCGCTTCCAGTTCCGCGTCGAATTCCGCGGCATGAGGTTCGACCAATCGCAGGCCTTGTTCCGCTCGGCATTTGGTCGCGAACCCACCGAGCCCGAGTCCCGCGCCATGAGATTGCTCGATGGCAAGCTGGCGCCAGCTGACTTTTCTAACGTGGCGCGGCAGCTGGCCTTCCTGGGCGAGGTGGAAAGCCAGCCCAGCCTGGTGGATCGACTGGCCGACGAGTGTCGCAGCCGCGGCGTAACCGCCACGCCGATGCGCTCGATCGGATTCGTGCATTAACGGGGCAACCCAGGGGACGCATGGACAAGAACTTCGAAAGATTGCTGGCCACCCTCAGCATGGTGCCAACCCACGCGGCACGGTCCACGTCCGAGATCCACCGCCGACTGGAAGCGCGCGGCCTGCGCGCCTCGCCCCGCACCGTGCAACGCGACCTGGAAGCGCTGGCTTCGCATTACGGCATCGAGTGCGACACGCGCGCCAAGCCCTATGGCTGGCGCTGGCCCAAGGACCGCAAGCGCGTGTCCGTGCCCGACATGGAGTGGCCCGAGGCGCTCAGCTTTCGCTTGCTGGAAGACTATCTGTCCGGCCTATTGCCCGCGTCCATCAGCGACCATCTGCAGCCTTACTTCCGCCAGGCGCGCGACAAACTCGGTACCCACTTCGACAGCGCGCCCATCAAGCGCTGGCCGGAAAAGGTGCGGGTCTTGTCACCCAGCCAGCCACTGCTCGCGCCGAAGGTCCGACGCTCCGTGCACGAAGCCGTGACCGAAGCGCTGCTGTCCGAACGCCAGCTCGAAATCGACTACACCGCCGTCGGCCAGGAAGCCTCACGCACCCACCGCATCCATCCGCTCGGCCTCGTGCTCGAAGGGAACGTGCTGTATGTGGTCGCCAGCTTCTACGACTACGCCGAACCGCGCCTGCTCGCCATGCACCGCATGAGCCGCGCCGCCCCCCTGTCCGAACCCTGCGAGACCCCCGACGGGTTCTCCCTGCAGCGCTACGTGGACGAAGGCGGCTTCGGCTGCGGCGGCACCGAGCTGATCGAGCTCGACGCCACCTGGCATCACTCCTGCGGCATCCACCTGTTACAAGCACATCTGTCCGCCAGCCAACAGGCCGAAGAGATCGACGCCGAAACCGTTCGCATCCGCGCTACTGTCCGACGCACCGAGCGGTTGACCTGGTGGTTGATGGGCTTTGGTGCCAATGTCGAGGTGCACGGGCCCGCGGAGTTGCGACGGGATATTGCGAAGTGGCATCGGGAGGCGGCGGCGGTGTATGGCAAGCGGCCATCCACACCAGCACTCGCGCCGGATGCGTCGACAGGTGTCGTGTCGTGATCCTGATTCAGCGCGAAGGTTGCGATGGACTGGAGGGCTGGACCTTTGACGGTTGGTTCTTGCGCCCTGTCCGCGACGCACGTGGTGCACTTATCTTCGATGGCAACGACCTGGTTGACTTGGACCCGGCCGCCGTTCGTCGCTGGCAGTTCGATGGCGCCCGCGTGACGTTGCGCCCAGACTCGACAGTGCTGTGGCAGTTCGAAAATGGATGGCTCTTCCGCCCATCTTCGCCGCAACTTGCCCGATGGAGATTCGATGGGCGCACACTTTGGCAGGATTCGGAGCAGCGGCCAGAGGTCTGGAATGCGACCGCCGAGGTGCCGCTGCTGGTGATAATTTACGTCGCAGCTCTACTTTAGACCCACTCCGAGAGGCCGTCATGCCGTCTGAATTCCCCATATCCATTCGAGCAGCATTAGAAAAGGCTGCAACGCTTCTCGGCGATAGCCTGCTGGGTCTCAACTATCCGAACGGTGGAAAAGATGCAGTTTTCGCCGAGGCAAATCTCATCGTATACACGGCGCATGCGCTGCTCAGCGCAGAGCGATCCTTCCATTGCTATGCCGAGCCTTCTCATGCGGGCTCCAAGCGAATCGATTTGGTGGCATTTGACGGCGAGACTGCAGTGGCGGTCGAGGCAAAGAAATTTGGAAATGTCGCCTACGGATCTTTGGCGATTCTCAGTGACATCGACCGATTGAGGGGGTTCCGACCCTCCCTGAGTCCTTCGGCGGACGATTCACCCGTCGAGGAATGGTGGGCGAATGCCGCCAATCGATGGGGCGTAATCCACGTAGGAAGTCATGGTGGTGATAAGGTCAGGGATGCTTGGCAAGCCACCACCATTGAATCTGCGCGTACCGCATTGGATGGCAGGTTGGCCGCTCGAGGGGCGCGTCGAACGGCGACCGTCCAGGCAGACAACACCGCGATGTTGGCGGTCTTGAATAAGCTGGATTCTATGGCGGACACGAGTCGCGGCGTGTTTCAGATCTGTCCCGGAAACCGGTGGCGTCAATGCGAGGATGCGTACCTGCTTTGGGCCGGTTTCCGACTAACCTGACAAGGAAAGAACATGGCTAAGATTTTCGTCGTGGATAGAGATTACGAAGCTGACGTCAAATGCTTCAAGGTTGAGCGCGACTATGATGCTGACCTTCTGATATTCGTTGTCGAACGGGACTACGATGCCAAGAGCGACGAAAAATGGTTTTACGTGACCAGGGATTTCGAGGCAACCACCAAGATATTCTGGGTTGCCAGGGACTACGAAGCGGACTTGAAAGTACTCTTCGTGGACCGGGACTACGATGCTAAGTGGACCAAGGGCCACGCGCTTCAGAATCGCCTGTAGACCGGGTCCAGCGCTTGGGCGCATTCCCCCAATACCCGCCGTCAACAACTGACGTTCGAGCCAGGCGCAATCAAATTACTGGATACAGGATCGCGCCGAAATCCAACTCCGGATGGTCCAGCATTATCTCGACCAGGATCGGGACCAGCACCGCCAGGATCGCGGCACCGTCCCTCACTTGCGCCCGATTGACGCTGCTGTTCCAGGTCGCGCCGCCGTGTACCAGCTGGTTTCGCAACACATAAAGCCGATCGAACACGATCCCGAGCACGGTCGCGCAATCTCCGGCCAGGATGGACTGCATCGCCGCCTTGCGACTGCTCTCGAACTGCGTCTCCCAACGATTGCTGCTTTCATGTTCGCGTAGCGCACGCCAGAACGGCTCGAACACAAACTTATTCTCGATCAGCGTGCGGATCGATCCACTGAACTGCTTGAACAACGCCTCGCGTAGTTTTCCGTCCACATCCGCCGAGCAAGCCTGCGCGAAGAACTGACGTAACTGGTCCCGTTCCGAGGTCTCGAAGCCAAACTCGCGTGCATAGGCTGCGTTGAAGGCGATCCACTGGAATACGAAGCGGGCGTCATCGTCGGCGGATTCGGCCTCCGAGCGGGCTAGCCAGCTGATGGCGCGGTGCAGGCGGACCCGTGATGGCTCGGAGTGTTGGTCGAGGCAGGCACGGTGTTTAGTCTTGAGGCGTGAGGCCTCGCTAGGTGCAGTTTCCGTCATTTCTTTCCCCTGCCTCCTTAGGCCTAACTGCCAACTTACCAGACTGCGGTGACGTCGACCCAGCCGGTGTATTCCAGCCTCTTGTCACATTCTGTGAGCGATTCGACGGATTGATTCGATAGTGATTTTAGTTTCTAGTTGTCAAATTGTGGGAAGGGACGGAAAGAGATTGAAATGACCAGAGATCAAGTCATGGAGCGGCTCAAATCGGCGGGGCGACGATTCTACGTCTACCAGTTGAGCAAGCCCGACGGAACACCCTTCTATATTGGCAAGGGTATGGGGCGGCGAGTGTTCAGTCATGAGCGAGAGGCACTAGGTCCCGATCGATCACACAAGTTGAATACGATCCGAAAGCTTAAGCAGTTGGGGTGGGAGATACACTACGAGCTACTGGCATTCTTCGATGACGAGTCGGACTGCCATGCTCAGGAAATTGTGGAGATAAGGCGGATAGGACGCCATGATCTCGGTACAGGCCCACTCACGAACCTCACTGAGGGCGGCGAGGGAGCCTGCGGACTATCCGAAGAGACGAAGGCCAGAATTGACGTCGAGCTTCACAGTGCTGACGCGCCTGGCGACCGAGGCATCGCCAACAGGTTCTTCTTTCAACTTTGTTCGGGTGTTGCGTCCGTCCCAGTTCGACCTTTTTCGGCGGGTAAACCACGTGCGCTCGCGCCACTTCCAGTGCACAGGACACCAACCTTAAGAATGGCAGCTGCCCTCGCTGCAAGCGCCATTGCCAATCGAGTTCTTGTTGAGCCTGGTTGCATCCTTCCGAGGAGAATGACTGTTGAGGATAGGCCGATGATCATCGAGTATGGAGCCTCGACAAATATTCTTCAGGCAGGCATGGCCACTCTCATCGATGGTGCGGCCCCCACCTATGAGTTGTTTGAGCTCTCGTCCCTTGGCTACGGGGCGATTCTTGAGCACATCGGCAAAGCGATCCTCTTGGATGCCGGCGTACTGATGCCCGACGGCTAGCAGGACATCCGGCCTGCCGACGCGCCGCCCGGTATTTCTAGCGGGCAGCAGTCCTTACCCGGCAAGTCCCTGGCATCGCAGCCCATGAGACTGGCAAGTCGCATGGTCCGCTCCTCACCACCCCGAGTAGCCCGCCATGTCCCAGTCCAGCCACATCACCGTCATCCTTGACCGTACCGGCTCCATGGCCGACATCCGCGACGATGTCATCGGTGGCTTCAACAGCTTCCTTGCGGCCCAGCAGGCCTCGCCAACGCCCGCCACCTTCACCTTGGTGCAGTTCGATTCGCAGGATCCCTACGAGGTCGTCCAGCCGGTCGGGCCGATCGGTGACGCCAGGCCGCTAACGCATGCGACCTATGTCCCGCGGGCGAGCACGCCGCTTTACGATGCCACCGGCCGCGGCATCCTCGACCTGGAGTCGATGCTCGCCAAGCCCGCCAAGTCCAAGCGCCCCGAAAAGATCATCTTTGTCATCGTTACGGACGGCCACGAGAACGCCAGTCGCGAGTTCACTCGCGACAAGATCCTGGAGATGATCGAAGCCAAACGAAAGCAGGGCTGGGAGTTCGTCTTCCTGAGCGCCGATGCCCAATCATTCGACGACGCACACAGGATGGGCATGGCCAGCGACTCGCGGCTGATGTTCAAGAAATCCAAGCAGGGCAACGACCGCGCCTGGGCTTCGGTGTCGGACAAGATGTCGCGATACCGGGAAGGCGTCGCGGCGAGTGTACAGTTCGACGACCAGGATCGTAAGGACCAGGACAGCGCGTGACATGGACGGTCCACCCGCTGTCCAGATTTGCTCCGAGTTGTTTAACGAACAACCGCCCCCTAGACTCGCCTTTAATCAATGAGTTGCGGCTATCTTGCCGCGATTCGCCAAGGATGTATAACCGAACAGTCCTGTCCGCATATTCAGTAGTTGAAGCGCACTACAAGGTCAGCAATCATGAAGCGAGTATTTGTCCCAACGAGAACCGGAGCCGAATGGCAACTCCTACTTGCAAAGCCTGCTTTGCACTGGAAGTCAGGGGCCTCGGCAATGACCACCGCGGCCTCCTGGGAAGACGCATCTGATTCTTTGCCCCCTGAGATATCGGGTCGCCTTGAGGCCAGCGGCGAACCACTGCTATTAG
>JANPBY010000161.1:0-16753 GCA_031430645.1 Actinomycetes bacterium | reverse complement strand
CCGCGCCCCCCCCCCCCCCCCCCCCCCCCCCCCCCCGTTGTGGTTTTTCCCCCCCCCCCCCCGGCTCCCCCCAAAACACCCCAACCCCCCCCCCGGGGGGTCAGCTGCCGTAGGTGGGGAATCCGTCGAGGAGGTCGGCGAGGGAGTCGGGGACAAGCACCACGGGAAGTGGGTCGTCCTGGTGGGACGGCGGCGTCGACGTGAGGTCCAGGACAGTCCGGACCCCGATCGCTCGGCCGTCGGCAACGAGGCCATCCAGCGGCCCTGACCCGAGCGGGCCGAGGTCGCTCGCGTGAGAGGAGGTGAGCCCGGGCATCGCCATGGTGACCACGTTAGGCACCCGGGGGGCACCGAGCCAGGTGTACTCGCCAGTAGTCTTCGGTGTCGCCAGCACCTGCGGCACGAAGGGCTCGTACACGCTCTGGACCTGGCCGGGCAACACCACACCACGCGAGGCAGCCATGCAGATCGCCGTCACCGGATCGATCGCGACCGACCACCTGATGACGTTTCCTGGGAAGTTCGCTGATTCCCTGATGGCCGACAAGCTCGACAAGGTGTCTTTGTCGTTCCTGGTCGATGAGCTACAAATCCGTCGCGGCGGCGTGGCCGCCAACATCGCCTTCGGCATGGGATGTCTGGGCCTTCGCCCGCTCCTCGTCGCCGCCGTCGGACCAGACTTCGCCGACTACCGCTCGTGGCTCGAGCGCCACGGCGTCGACACGGGGTCGGTGCACGTGAGCACTCTGCACCACACCGCACGGTTCATCTGCACCACCGATGCAGAGCAGAACCAGATCGCCTCGTTCTATCCCGGCGCCATGAGCGAGGCTCGCACGATCGAGTTGAAGCCAGTAGCCGATCGGGTCGGCGGGTTGGACCTCGTGGTCATCGGGGCCAACGACCCCGAGGGCATGGTGCGGCACACCCAGGAGTGCCGTCAGCGGGGGTACGCCTTCGCAGCTGATCCATCCCAACAGCTGGCGCGCATGGAAGGCCCAGAGATCCGCGAACTCGTCGAAGGCGCGGCCTACCTGTTCACTAACGAGTACGAAGCCGCGCTGATCGAGTCCAAGACCGGCTGGTCCTCGGACGACGTGCTTAAGCGCGTGGACGTCCGCGTCACCACACTCGGGAAAGCGGGCGCCCAGATCGAGCGGGCCGGCGAGGACGCGGTCATGGTTGGGTGCCCGGATGAGGAGTCCAAGGCTGATCCGACCGGAGTCGGCGATGCATTTCGCGCTGGGTTTCTCGCCGGAGTCGCGTGGGGACTCACCCACGAGCGGTCGGCTCAGGTGGGTTCTCTCGTGGCCACCTGCGTGATCGAGACTGTCGGCACCCAGGAGTACGCGTTGGCGCGGGGCACGTTCCTCACAAGACTGGCCAAGGCCTACGGTGACGATGCTGCTGCCGACGTCGAGCCTCACCTGGTCTGCCCCCGCCCCTAGCCGGCGGGCAGGGGTGACTGGCGGGTAGGGGTGACTGTGACCGGCGCGAGGTCTTGGCGATGAACGACTACGTGGGCTTTGGCCTCAACCTCGAGCCCGGCACCCTGATCGAGGCCTATCGGCAAGGCATGTTCCCGATGCCGGACGCCGAGGAGCCGGGGCGCCTCGACTGGTTCTCACCCGACCCTCGAGGAATTCTTCCTTTGGACAAGCTCGTCGTCAGCCGCTCGTTGCGTCGTTCGTGCGAACGCTTCACGATCACGGTCGACACGGCATTCGACGAGGTCATGGTGGGCTGCGCCGACCCCAGACGACCCAGCGGCTGGATCAACGACGAGTTTCGGGAGGCGTACGGCCGGCTGCATCGCCTTGGTCACGCGCACTCGGTGGAAACCCGCGACGAGACCGGCGCGCTGGTCGGCGGTCTCTACGGAGTGTCGGTGGGCGGGTTGTTCGCCGGGGAGTCGAAGTTCCACCGGGTGGGCGACGCCTCGAAGGTCGCGCTGGTCGCCCTTGTCGGACTTTTGACCGCCGACGCAGTCGAGGGTCGGCTCCTCGACGTCCAGTGGTGGACGCCGCACCTGGGCTCCCTCGGCGCCATTCCCATTCCGCGCCGGGAGTACCTGCAACGACTTGCCGTTGCGGTCGAGCTGCCGTCGGAGACGTGGGTCAGGTCAGGCGACGCACTCTGAAGGTCATCCAGGCTTCGGTCGCCGCGGGGGGGAGTGCCTCGATCAGGTCATGACCGCACAGCCGGCACCAAGCGGGAATGTCGGTGGTCGTCGCCGGGTCGTCGGCGATCACCCGGACTACTCCACCCACGGGCACCTCAGTGATTCGTCGGGCCAGCTCGATCACCGGAAGGGGGCAACGCCGGCCACGCTGGTCAACCACGAGGTCGCCCAGCGGAGTGCCCTGACCCCCTGAAGCATCCGGAATCCGACTCACGAGCCCGGCGCCCCGAGCGCCGCGCGCACCAGGGCGACCACCCCGGGCAGGACGTCCAGGAACTGCTCGACGTCGGCGGTCCTGACCCCGCGGGGGAGTGAGACCCGGATGTTTCCCTGGGACAGCGCGCCCATCGCGACCAGCACGTGGGACGGCTCCAGCGCGCTCGATGTGCACGACGATCCTGACGAGACGGCGAACCCGGCCCGGTCCAACTCGTCCAGCACAGCTTCCCCATCCACATAGAGGCAGGAGAAGGTGACGATGTGGGGGAGTCGGTCGATCGGGTCGCCGAGGACCTCGGTGTGGGGGACCCGGGACGCGACCTCACCGCGGATCCGGTCGACTAGACGCGTGAGCCGTACGTCTTCCGCATCCGCTGAGGTCACCTGGGCCTCGAGGGCCGCGGCTGCCGCCATCGCAAGGGCCACACCAGGGAAGCCCGGCACCCGACCGGCCTCGCGCTCATCGACTGGCCCGGTGGCTCGCCAGCGAGTCCCGGACCGGACCGCGAGCACGCCGACACCCGCCGGCCCGCCCCACTTGTGCGCTGAAGCCGTAAGGATCGACCAACCCGTCGGCAGTGGCTCGAACCGGCCCACCGACTGGGCGGCATCGACCAGCAGCGGAACGCCGGCGCCTAGGCAGATCTCCGCTGCCTCCGCCACCGGTTGCCGGGTCCCGACCTCGTGGTTGGCGCTCTGGAGGCACGCCAAGGCCACCCCGGGCTGGGCTACGGCTGTCGCCCAGTCTGCTAGCTCGACCCTGCCAAGGGGGTCCACGCCAACAAGGTGCGTGCGTCCGCCGCCGGCGCGGTGGTGATCTGCCGAATGCAGCACGGCGGAGTGCTCCACCGCGGATGCAGCGAGCAGGTCGCCGATGCGACGGCGCCCGGCGAGTCCCCCGGTGATGCCGAGATGGACGGCTTGGGTGCCGGAGGAGGTGAACGAGACCTCGTCCGAGCGGCAGCCTAGGTGGTGCGCGACGGTCTCTCGGGCCTGGTCGTAGAGGATCTGCGCACGACGGGCGGAGCCGTACCGCCGGGTCGGGTCGACCCACACGGCGGCGTCGAGCAGATTCGGCGCGGGGGACTCGCCATGGACCCCGAGCAGGGTGGCTAGGACCTCTCGCGCGGCGTGATGCAGCGGCTCGCTGGACGCCGCATCGAGGTAGCCAGGCGGCGCGATCGACGGGGTGCGAGAGGTCACCCAGCAAAGCCTAGAAGGTCCGTGACTCGAACCGCCCTGCCGACCGCGCGGGGAGCATGCCGCTGCGCTATGTTTAGAACGATGTTTGACCCTGTCCGAGCCACCTTCGGGAGCGCTAGCCCGTGAGCCGCAGCAGCACCCCAGGCCAACCTGGATTTCGTGCGCTCTGTCGCGCCCCCCGCCTCGCGGGCCTCACCGCGTCGACGCTCCTTCTTGGTGGCTGTTCCTCGGAAGAACTCCCGAGGCTCGGGCTGCCCGCACCAGCCACCGAGGAGGGATTCCGCATCCTGTCGTTGTGGCAGGGATCGTGGATCGCCGCGCTAGCCGTCGGGGCGCTCGTCTGGGGCTTGATGATCTGGGCGATCATCTTCCACCGGCGTCGGTCCGACGAAGACATCCCGGTCCAGACTCGCTACAACGTTCCGCTCGAGGTGCTCTACACCGTTGTCCCGCTGATGATGGTGCTGGTGCTCTTCTTCTACACGGCGCGTGACGAGGCCAAGCTCACCTCTTTGAGTACTCCGGCTCAACACACGGTGGGCGTGGTCGGCTACAAGTGGGCTTGGACCTTCAACTACGTCGAGGAGCAGACCTACGACGTCGGCACCAACGCTGACCTCCCGACGTTGTACTTGCCGATCGACGAGAGCGTCCGCTTCCAGCTCACGTCACCCGATGTGATCCACTCGTTCTGGATCATTCCTTTCCTCATGAAGATGGATGTCGTTCCTGGGCGCACCAACGAGTTTCAGGTCACTCCGAATCAGTTGGGCACGTTCAAAGGCAAGTGCGCTGAGCTTTGTGGGGTCAACCACTCGCGGATGTCCTTCGAAGTGCGGGTCGTTACAGCAGAGGAGTACGCGCAACACATGATCGACCTCCGCGCGCGTGGCCAAGTCGGGCAGCTGCTGGATGGCCGGACGTCCAACAACGCCGACACTGGTCAGGGCGCCACCACCATCGGAGGCACTCCATGACCCTCCTCGACGAACCGACTCCGCTTGAGACGCCCACTCAGTCAGTTCGCCCGATAAGGCGTGAACCGCGCGGCAAGATCGTCGTCCAGTGGATGACCACGACGGACCACAAGACGATCGGGCACATGTACCTGATCACGTCGTTCATCTTCTTCATGTTCGCCGGTCTGATGGCCATGGTTATCCGTGCTGAGTTGGCTGTCCCCGGGCTGCAGTTCGTGAGCAAGGAGCAATACAACCAGCTCTTCACGATGCATGGCTCGATCATGTTGCTGCTGTTCGCGACCCCGTTGTTCGTGGGCTTCGCCAATGTCATCATGCCACTGCAGATCGGTGCGCCTGACGTGGCTTTTCCTCGGCTCAACATGTTCAGCTATTGGCTGTTCCTGTTCGGCGGGATCATTGTCGTTTCGGGCTTCTTTACCCCAGGTGGCGCGGCAGCGTTCGGGTGGTTCGCCTATGCGCCGCTCAACGACATCATCAACTCTCCGGGCGTGGGTGCGGACCTCTGGATCATGGGATTCGTGCTCAGCGGGCTCGGCACGATCTTGGGTGGCGTCAACTTCGTCACCACAATCTTCTGCATGCGCGCACCCGGCATGACGATGTTCCGGATGCCAATTTTCACGTGGAACATCCTGGTCACCTCGATCCTGGTGCTGATGGCTTTCCCCGTCCTGGCCGCTGCGCTCCTCGTGCTCGAGGCCGATCGCCTGTTCGGCGCGCAGGTGTTCGCAACCGAGAACGGCGGCCCGATCCTGTGGCAGCACCTGTTCTGGTTCTTCGGCCACCCCGAGGTCTACATCATCGCGCTGCCCTTCTTCGGGATCGTCAGCGAGATCTTGCCGGTCTTCAGCCGCAAGCCCTTGTTTGGCTACAAGACGCTGGTCCTGGCCACGCTCTCGATCGGCGCGCTCTCAGTGGCTGTGTGGGCTCACCACATGTACGTCACCGGGGCTGTGCTGCTCCCGTTCTTCGCCTTTATGACCATGTTGATCGCAGTGCCTACCGGCGTGAAGTTCTTCAACTGGGTCGGCACCATGTGGCGCGGGTCGCTCAGCTTTGACACCCCGATGCTGTTCTCCTTGGGCTTCTTGTTTACCTTCTTGTTCGGAGGACTGACGGGAATCATCTTGTCCTCGCCGCCTCTGGACTTCCCGATCTCCGACAGCTACTTCGTTGTGGCCCACTTCCACTACGTCGTCTTCGGCACCGTCGTCTTCTCGATGTTCGCTGGGTTCTACTTCTGGTGGCCGAAGATGACCGGCAAGATGCTCAACGAGCGCCTGGGCAAGATCCACTTCTGGTTGTTGTTCATCGGATTCCAGGGCACCTTCCTCGTCCAGCACTGGCTTGGCGCCGAGGGGATGCCGCGGCGCATCGCCGACTATCTGCCGGGAGACGGATTCACGTTCTTGAACTCCTTCTCCACGATCTTCGCTTTCGTCCTTGGTGCCTCGACCCTGCCCTACCTGTGGAACTTCTACGTCACGGCGAAGTACGCCCCGTACGTGGAGTTGGACGATCCCTGGGGCTGGGGGCGCTCGCTTGAGTGGGCGACCTCGTCGCCGCCCCCGCGCCACAACTTCACCAGCCTCCCGCGTATCCGCTCAGAGTCGCCTGCCTTCGATCTGCACCATCCGGAGATGGCGCTGGGCGTCAACGCCGATCTGGTGGCGCAGGCCGCCCGGCCGGGGAGTACTGCATGAAGGTAGAAGGTCGTATCTTCTTGGGGTTCGTGGCCTTCTTCGGGCTGGCCACGGTCGTCTATTGGGAGCTCTCGCGTGAGGTTGCCGGCACTACCGCCCTGGCGTTCACGACCTTCATGTCGTTCTTGGTCGGCTACTACCTCATCTTTACTGCTCGTCGTATTGATGACCGCCCCGAAGATGACCAACTCGGTGAGATTGCCGACGGGGCAGGGGACCTCGGGGTTTTCAGTCCGCACAGCTGGATGCCCCTGGCGGTTGCGGCCAGCGCGTCCGTCATGACGCTCGGGACAGTCTTCGGCTGGTGGCTTGCGATTATCGGTTTGTTCTTCCTGATCCTCTCGGTCATGGGTTTCGTGTTCGAGTTCTATCGCGGCGACCACGCCCACTGACCGACGGGGCAACGCTGTGCGCAAGTTCGGGGCTCTGAGTTCCGATACTCCCGTGGTGAAGCGGCTTTCGGTGGTGCTTGTCGTTCTCGCCCTGGCTACGACCGGGTGCCAGGCGGCTGACGCTGCCACCGTCCCCGAGGTCAAGCCCGCGGTGATAGCGCCCTCATCGCAGGCGGTGATCGTCGTCACGCCTGCTCCTGACGCCACGAAGGTGGACCCGAACGCTCGGGTTGAGGTGCGGGCCACGGCGGGTCGCCTGCGCGATGTTCGTGTCCGCGACCAGGCCAACCATCGAGTCAAGGGCAGCCTCGACCCCGCTGGGGTGTGGCGTTCGAGCGAGGAGTTGTTGTCCTACGCGACCACCTACACCGTGACCGCTCAGGCGTTGGACGCCGAGGGACGAGGCAAGGTTGTGCAGACGACTTTCCGTACGGTGAAACCCAAGACTCGGCTCACGACGAGCATCTCTCCGATCGCCGGGCAAACCGTTGGTGTGGGGATGCCCATCATTGTCCGGCTGAGCGGCCGGGTCACCGACCGCGCCGCGGTCGAGCGGGCCTTGAGCGTCGAGTCATCGCGGGAGGTCTCTGGATCGTGGGCCTGGACATCCGACCGTGAGCTCCACTGGCGCCCGAAGGCGTACTGGCCGCAGGACACAGACGTGGCCGTCAAGGTCCGGTTGAACGGCGTTCAGGCGGGCGCGAAGGTCTGGGGTGCGGAGAACCGAACCGTGAAGTTCACTGTCGGCAGTGCCATGGTGAGCACGGTCAACCTCGAGACTCACACCATGACCGTGCGGCGCAATGGCGTGGTCATCAAGGAGATCCCGATTACCACTGGCAAAGAAGGCTTCCGTACTCGCGGGGGCGTCAAGGTGATCGTCAGCAAGGAACGCAAACGCGTGATGGACGCCACGACTATCGACATCCCCGAGGATTCGGCGGAGTACTACCGCCTCGAGGTGGAATACGCCATGCGTCTCACCTGGTCCGGAGAGTTCATCCACGCGGCCCCCTGGTCGGTGTCTCACCAAGGTCGTGACGACGTGTCGCACGGCTGCACGGGGATGTCGACAGCAGCTGCGGAGTGGCTCTACGGCCAGTCGAAGGTCGGCGATGTGGTCGAGTACAAGGGCTTCAGCCGTGGACTGGAGCCGGGCAACGGGTGGACCGACTGGAACGTGAGCTGGAAGAAGTGGACCGAGGGCAGCGCACTTTGAGTCCCTCGCCGCAGCCCGGCTAGGTTGAGTTCGTGCTCCTTCACCCTTGGGATGTCGCAACCCTCGAGGAGTCACTCGATGTCTTGCGGCGACTGGGCTTCGGCCAGCTGATCGCGCCCGGGTTGGGCCGAGACCTTCCCGTGGTTGTCCCCACGCAGTACCTCGTGTCTGCCGGAGATCCGTTGCGCGTTCTGCTCCATCTCGCTCGGCCCAACCCCGTGTGGCGAGCGCTGACCGAGAACTCGCGCTGCATGCTCGCGGTGGCCGGGGACTGGGCCTACATTCCCTCAGACTGGAAGGCGGTCGGTGACGAGGATCCGCTCCTGGGCATCCCCACGACCTACTACGCCTCAGTGCAGCTCGAGGGTGATGCCGAGGTCATCGACGACCCCGTGCGACTGTCGGAGGTATTGCGTCACCAACTGGCTGACGTGCAACCAGACACCCAGGTCAGCGACCCGGAGGTCGCCCACGCACGACAGCTCTCCGGCATCCGCGCTCTGGCGATCAGCGTGACGTCGGCGCGCGGAAAACTGAAGTACGGCGGGAACGTCGACCTCGAGCACCGCTTGGCCGTTGCTGAGCGATTGGCCCATCGTGGCGGGCCGGGTGACCAGTCGGCGCGTACGCATCTGCTGCGCCGCGGGGGCTCATCTCAGGAGGGCTTGCCGGCTTCGAGCTGAGCCTGCTGGTTCTCAGCAAGCTCCTGGGCGTGATGTGCGGCTTCGTGCAGTTCATCTGGGGTTGGATCGGGAATCGTCTCGCTGAAGTACCAGCGGGAGAGTCGGGCTCGGACCCCCTGGACCAGCCCGCCAGGGGCAGGTACGCCGTTGTCGTCGGTGCTCTCGGGCAGTGCGAAGACTTCGTCCTTCTTTGCGCCGGCCTGGAGCAGGGTGACCCGTTCTTCGTCGCTGATCGGAGCGTGCACCTCGATGTATTCGCCGGACGGTAGGCGCCGGATGAGGCCGGTCTCGCGACCGTGCAGCAACCGGTCTCGGTCGCGTCTTTGGAGACCGAGACAGATGCGTTTGGTGATGACGTAGGCGATCGGTGGCAGGAGGATCACGCCGATCTGGCTGGCCCGGATCATCGCGTTGATGGACAGGTCGAACGCCGTTGCGATGATGTCGTTGGCGCCGGCGATCCACAAGATGATGTAGAAGGTGATCGCCATGACACCCAGGGCCGTGCGGGTGGCCTGGTTGCGCGGGCGGTCGAGCAGGTGGTGCTCGCGCTTGTCGCCGGTGACCCAAGCCTCAATGAAGGGATACAGACCGAGGAGGGTGAACATGATTCCGGGCAGGATTAGGGCAGGGAACAGGATGTTCCAGCTGATGGTGTGCCCAAATGCGGTGGTCTCCCACGCAGGGAAGATGCGGAGCATTCCGTCGAGGAACCCGATGTACCAGTCTGGCTGTGATCCCGCGGTGATCTGCGAGGGGGTGTAGGGGCCAAACAGCCAGACCGGGTTGATCGTGGCTACAGCCGAGAGCAGCACGATGATGCCGAACACGACGAAGAAGAAGCCACCGGCCTTGGCCATGTAGACCGGGAGCAGGGGATAGCCGACGACGTTGTTCTCGGTGCGCCCTGGGCCTGGGTACTGCGTGTGCTTGTGGTAGACGACCATGATCAAGTGCGCGGTGATCGCGGCGAGGATCGCACCCGGGATCAGCAGGATGTGGACGGAGTAGAGGCGTGGGATGAAGTCCTGGCCGGGGAACTCACCGCCGAACAGGAAGAACGAGAGGTAAGTGCCGACCACGGGGATCGCCAAGACGATGCCTTCGGCGATCCGGAGGCCAGTGCCGGAGAGCAGGTCGTCCGGCAGGGAGTACCCACTGAAGCCTTCGAGGATGGCCAGAGTGAGGAGTCCCACACCGATCAGCCAGTTGAACTCGCGAGGCTTGCGGAAGGCGCCGGTGAAGAAGATGCGGAAGAGGTGCACCGAGATAGCGGCGACGAAGATCAGGGCCGCCCAGTGGTGGATCTGCCGCATGAGCAGGCCGCCACGGATGTCGAAGGAGATATCGAGGGTGGAGGCGTAGGCCTCGGACATCTTCACGCCGTTGAGTGGCACGTAGGAGCCGTTGTAGATCACCTCCACCATGGAGGGCTTGTAGAAGAAGGTGAGAAATGTGCCCGACAGCAACAAGATGATGAAGCTGTAGAGGGCGATTTCGCCGAGCATGAAGGACCAATGGTCTGGGAAGACCTTGCGCAGATTGTGCTTGAGCAAGGTGGCGCCACCGGTGCGGTCGTCGAGGTATTCGCCGGCCTTGCCCACGGGAGTGGTCGCCGTGCTCATCCGCGCTCCCAGAAACTCGGGCCAACTGGCTCGGTGAAGTCGCTTTGGGCGACGATGTAGCCCTCGGAGTCAAGCTTGATCGGTAGCTGCGGGAGGGGCCTGGCTGCCGGGCCGAAGAGAACCTTGGCGCCGTCGGCCAGGTCGAACGTCGACTGGTGGCACGGGCAGAGCATGTGGTGGGAGCGCTGCTCGTAGAGGCCCAAGGGGCAGCCCACATGCGTGCACACCTTGGAGAAGCACAAGATCCCCTGGACGCTCCAGTCGTCGCCCTGCTGGGAGATGATCTCCTCCGGGCGAAGGCGGATCAGCATGAGCGTGGCCTTGGCCCGGGCGTTGAGCGTGCCCTCGAGTTCTTCGACTTCCTCGAGGTTCTCGGGCACGGCATTGACGAGCCCACCAACGGGGATGTCCTCCGGTCGCAGCGGGCGCTGCGTGCCGTCAATCACGATTCGGATGTTCTCGCTGATGATCGTCTCTTCGAGCTTCTTGCCCGGCAGCGGGCCAAGGTCGCGGAGCAAAAGCACAGCGGGGATCGGCAGCAGAGCGAGGGCGCCGATGAGGGTGCGTCGGATGATCGAGCGATCGGCGATGCCGCTCTCCTGGACCCCGCCCGCCAGGATGGTCTCGAACTCGGCCCGGTCGGCGTCGGGGGAACGCGCTGGGTGGCGTACGTCCACGACTTCCTCGTCGACCATCAACTTCTTGGCCCAGTGGATCGCACCGATCCCGACAAAAAGGATGGCCAGGCCGAGGGTCAAGCCGAGGAAGAGGTTCGACTCCGATGGCTCGAACAAGCCAGGGATGATCGTGATCGTCGTCTCGGATTCGGGGAAGGCAAAGAAGGCGACGACGAAGCCGATGGTCGCAAGGGCTGACAGCCCGAAAAGGATGGCCACCTGCCGCTCAGCGCGCTGAGCAGCGCGAGCGTCAGTGTCGGTGAGGCGAAGGCGGTGGGCCGGAAGTCCCGGGGCGATGCTTTCAAGGTCGGAACCGGTGCCTGGATGGCCGTTGTGCTCGGCCGGAACGAGGGCAGCGGCCTCATGGGAGTCACTCATGAGACCTTCGCTCCGATCCACACAGCGGCAGCGCCGAGCACGATGATCCCCACGACCCAGACGAAGACACCCTCGGCGACCGGACCTACCCGCCCGAGGGCGAGTCCGCCGGGGTTCGGGCTGTCGGCGAGCGTCCGGATGTACTTGGTGATCTGCTGCTTGTCCTCAGGGGTCAAGGTGTTGTTGCCGAAGACCGGCATCGCCTGCGGGCCGGTGATCATCGCTTCGTAGATGTGCTTGTCCGTGGACTCCACGACCGACGGGGCGTACTTGCCGCGAGTCAGCGCGCCGCCCTTGCCAGCGAAGTTGTGGCACGAGGCGCAGTTCGTGCGGAACAGCACTCCTCCTTGGGCGAGGTCGGCATCGGCGTAGTCGAGCTGCTCTGCTGTGGGGACTGCGGGGCCAGGAGCCAGCGAGGCGATGTATGCCCCGAGGCTGGCGATCTCCTCGTCGGTGTAGCTGACCGGGCCGCGGGCGGCTTGGGCCCCCGGGGCCGCCAGTGGCATCCGACCGGTGCCGACCTGGAAGTCGACGGCTGCAGCGCCCGCTCCGATCAGCGTGGGGCCGTTGGAGGTGCTCTGAGCGTTGAGGCCGTGGCAGGAGGAGCAGCCGGTCACATAAAGCTGGCGACCCTCGGAGACCTGCTGCGTCGTCGAGGTCGCCGAGGCAGCGCCCGCCTCAGACGCCTGGCCCACGGCCGCATAAAGCCCGCCCACAAGGAGGAGTCCAAGGCCGACCACCAAAGCCGTCGCCAGCGGGTGCCGTCGGCGTACCGACAGTGAGGTCACTGCGTTCCCCGTCACTTGATGAGATAGATGGTCGCGAACAAAGCGATCCACACGACATCGACGAAATGCCAGTAGTACGACACCACGATGGCGCTGGTCGCCTGGTCATGAGTGAATCGACGGGCGGCGTAGGTGCGCCCGAGGACGAAGAGAAAGGCGATCAACCCGCCGGTCACGTGCAGACCGTGGAAGCCGGTGGGGAGATAGAACACCGAGCCATAGCCCGAGGACGACAGGGTGAGGCCTTCCTTGACCAGCTCGGTGTATTCGTAGACCTGGCCGCCGATGAAGACGGCGCCCATCACGAACGTGATGATGAACCACCGGCGGAGCCCGACAACGTCGCCGCGTTCCGCGGCGAAGACGCCCAGCTGGCAGGTCACCGACGACAAGACCAGGACCGTCGTGTTGGCCGCGGCGAACGGAACATTGAGGAGTTCGGTGCCTTCGGCCCAGGCCTCGGGGCCGTCGACCGAGCGAACCGTGAAGTACATCGCGAAGAGCGCAGCGAAGAACATCAACTCGGAGCTGAGCCACACGATGGTTCCGACGGAGACCAAGTTGGGTCGATTGGCCACGTGGTGGGGTTGCGCGGAGCGCGGAGTCACCACTTCTGCTGTCGCCACAGGCGCCATCATGGCAGGAGAACGCTCACCTTTCACCCCCGACCCCCCGGATCGCTTCAGCGTGTCCCTGCCGTCGCCTGACGTCGCGTTCGACGCCTACCCTGAGGGCATGGCCGCACAGCCGTTGGGTGCTCTCGGGCAGACCGCCCGGGTGCTCCATGACACAGGTGGCGCGGTGCTGCCGGAGCTCACCTGGACCACGGTCCTGACCGCCTGGACCTTTGCCTGGCTCCCGGCCCTGGCTATCGGTGCGGCAGCGGTGGCGTACCTCTGGGGGGTCCATCGCCTCAGCGCGCGTGGCGACCGATGGTCGCCGTGGCGGACGCTGGCTTTCGTGGGCGGCGGCCTCGGCACCGTGCTGATCGCCACCCAGAGTGTCCTGGCGACCTATGACACGACGCTGCTCTGGATCCACATGATCCAGCACATGCTGTTGGCGATGGTGGCTCCGGTGTTTCTCGCTCTCGGGGCGCCCATCACCCTCGCGCTGCGCACCTTGCCGGGCCGCCCGCGCCGCGGCTTGCTCGCGGTGATCCACTCGTGGCCGGCGAAGGTCCTCACGTTTCCGGTCGTGGTTGGTGTTTTGTTCGTCGCCAACCCTTTCGTCCTCTATTTCACCCCCTGGTACGAAGCGACGCTGCGCAACCCGTGGCTGCACGAGTTCAACCACATGCACTTCCTGGTGCTCGGTTGCCTGTGGTTCTGGCCGTTGCTCGGTCTCGACCCGATGCCCAACCGGCTGTCGTACGGCTTCCGGATGCTGGCGGCCTTCCTGGTCCTGCCGTTCCACGCGTGGCTCGGGGTATCGATCATGTCGGCCTCGACAGTCATCGCCGAGGACTGGTACTTCGGCCTGGCCCGACCGTGGGGGCCGACGCCCCTCGAGGACCAAGAGATCGCTGGCGGGCTGCTGTGGGCGTCAGGCGACCTGGTCGCGCTGCTCGTCATCATCATCTTCGTCCAGTGGATGCAGGACTCCGAACGTGAGGCCCGTCGCGAGGACCGTCGTCTGGACGCGCTCGACGCTGCCGCGCTGCGGGAGGCGCGACAGCTGGCCGAGCCAGGCTTGTAGCATCGCCCCCGTGACCAGCGCTGATTCTTCCGCGGCCGCCCCCGCGGGCGTGGCCCGCGTCCTCGTCTACAGCGACGACGCCACCGTCCGCGCCTCCGTGCGTGCTGCGCTCGGTCGACGACCGGCGGCAGACCTGCCCTTGGTCGAGATCGTGGATGTGGCCACCGAACCGGCCGTGATCGCGGCCATGGACAAGGGTGGTTTCGCGCTCGCGGTTTTCGACGGGGAAGCCGTTCCTGCCGGGGGGATGGGCATCTGCCGCCAGGTCAAGGACGAGATTTATCAGTGCCCGCCTGTGCTGGTGCTCACCGGCCGCCGCGATGATGCCTGGTTGGCTACCTGGTCACGGGCTGATGCCGCGGTGTCGCATCCCATCGATCCACGTGCGCTGGCGACGGCGGCAGCAGGGTTGCTGCGGACGCGCCTCGAGCGGCATCCGGTCAGTTGACCGGCGGCATCGTGACGGGGTGCATCGTGGCTGACCCAGCTCGTGGCTGACTTGACCTGGCCTAGCGTTCTGGGCTCGCTGCTGCACGGCCAAGACCTGAGTCCTGACGAGGCTGCCTGGGCGATGGACGAGATCATGGCCGGGGAGGCGACGCAAGCCCAGCTGGCCGCTTTCGTGGTCGCCTTGCGGGCCAAGGGCGAAACAGCCGACGAGATGGAGGGCTTGGCCCGGGCCATGCTTGGCCGAGCTCACCGGATCACGGTGTCTGCGCCGGCCGTGGACGTGGTCGGGACCGGCGGAGACCTCGCCCAGACGGTGAACATCTCCACCATGGCGGCTCTGGTCGTTGCGGGCACAGGGGCGCGGGTCGTCAAGCACGGGAACCGCGCGGCATCCTCGGCTTGTGGCACGGCCGATGTCCTCGAGGAGCTTGGCGTCAACCTCACCCTCACTCCCGAGCACGTTGCCGAGGTCGCCGAGGAAGTCGGGATCACCTTCTGTTTCGCGCAGGTCCACCATCCCTCGATGAGACACGCGGCCGCGGTTCGGCGCGAACTAGGCGTCGCGACGTCCTTCAACTTCCTCGGCCCGCTGACCAACCCGGCCCAGCCGCAGGCCCAAGCCATCGGCTGTGCTGACCCGAGAATGGCCGCGATCATGGCGGAGGTCTTCGCCCGACGCGGTGTCTCTGCTCTGGTCTTCCGCGGCGATGACGGGCTGGATGAACTCACCACGACCACCACGTCCCGAGTCTGGGTGGTCGGCGGTCATCGGGTGGACGAGGTTGTCCTCGACCCTCGCGAACTGGGCATCGCTCCGGCCCGCCCCCAGGACCTGCGCGGCGGTGACCGGGCGGTCAACGCGGCAGCCGTACGCAGCCTGCTCGCCGGTGACTTGGGTCCGGTCCGTGACGCGGTCCTGCTGAATGCCGCTGCGGCACTCGTAGCGCTCGAGCCGGCCGGGCCGGTGGACTCGGCCAGCCTCACTCAGCGGCTCGCCGAGGCGAGCACGGTGGCTGCTGAGTCGGTCGACTCCGGGTCGGCGGCGGCCGTGCTCGACCGGTGGGTCACCGCCACGAAGCGCCGTACGCCCTAGGTGCCGCCTTCGAGGCCCAGTGAGAATGCGGACTCGAGATCGTGCCGGGAGTATGTGCGGAACGCGATGTGGGTCTCGGTGGAGAGCACGCCGGAAATCTTGTTGAGGCCACCGGCGATCGCGTCGGCGAGGTCGTCGTGGGCACGCACCCGAACCAGGGCCACGAGGTCGACGTCGCCGGTGACGGAGTAGACCTCGCTGACGGCGGGAAGCTCCGCGATGGCCTGGGCCACCTCAGGGATTTGGTCGACCTCACAGCGGATGTTCACGATCGCGGTGATCATGGGGCCACCGTATCGGCCCGGTGGCCAAACGGCCGAGCAAGTGCTCGTGGGTCCGCGTCGCCGCCCGAGGCCGGAAGTGCGGCGATGCTGAAGCGGTCGATCCACCCGGCGGCGCCTTGGACGGGCGAACGCCACGCGTGCTCGAGGTGGACCAAGCGGGTGCCCTTGCTGTCGAGCCAGCGCAACAGGCACTCCGACTCCTCGGCGGTGGCTGCCGGACCAGCGGCGTTCGCCACCCTCTCACCCGTCATCAGCAGGGCCTCGATCGCGGGCCACGGGTCAAGGTCAGCGGGCACTCGACTGCTGCCGGCGAGCCGACCGCGCCGGATCAGTGCGAGCTCCCAACCAAGATCCGGCGCCGGGCGCGCGGCCACGACCTCCCCGCAGGCAACCAACGCCGCGAGCCGTTGGGTCCGTGCTGCCGCCCGGATGAAGGCGCCGAGCCGATCGCGATGCTCGGCTGCCTCCTCGTAGCGCTGCTCGGCGGCCAGCCGGGTGATGCGCTCCTGGACACCTCGGACGACGGCGGTGGGGTCCTCAAGGAAGGCGCGCCGCACAGCATCGGCGTGGACGGCATAGTCCTGGATGTTCTCCTGGCCGGTGCACGGGGCCCCGCAACGACCCATCTCGGCCAGCACGCAGGCGCTGGTGGGTCGCGTCGGCGAGAGCTTGGCGGTGCACTGCCGGACCGGAATCGCTTCGTGGAGAGCGGCGACGGCGAGCTCGGCCGACTTGCGGCCGTTGAACGGCCCGAGATAGGAAGCGTCGTCGTCGCGCACCTCGCGCACCACAGACAAGCGCGGGAATGCTTCAACGGTGAGCTTGACCCACACTGACTTCTCGGGGAATCGCGACCGCCGGTTGTAGCGCGGCTTGTGCTCCGCAATCATCCGGAGCTCGCGGACCTCGGCCTCCAAGGCCGTGGCACACGGGATGGGACGTACCGACTCGGCCAGTCCGACCATCTCGCCCATCCGGGTGCGGGTCTCACTCGCGGTGAAATAGGACCGAACCCGGGCTCGCAGGTCGAGGGACTTGCCGATGTAGAGGGGGCGGCCGGCAGCGTCTTGGAAGACGTAGACCCCTGGGGTTCGGGGCAGGCCCTCGGCGAGGTGGCGCTTGCGGCGTTGGCTGCTCGACACCCGGGATGAGAAGGTGACCAGCTCTTCGAAGGAC
>JANPBY010000160.1:0-1979 GCA_031430645.1 Actinomycetes bacterium | reverse complement strand
CTGACATCGCCGTCCTCGGTGGCCCACCAGCTGCACGTCCTTGAGCGCAAGGGCTACATCCGTCGTGACCCCAACCTGCCTCGTGCCATCGAGGTCTTCTCACCGGAGTCCGGGGAGGCTGCGCGTCCCAACAGCCGTACGGCCAAGAACTCACCCAACGGGCCGGTCGACATCGACGAGACCGGCTACGACGACCAGCGGCCGAAGCCGACCTATGTCCCCGTGCTCGGCCGGATTGCCGCCGGCGCTCCGATCCTCGCCGACGAAGCAGTGGAGGACGTCTTCGCGCTGCCACGGCAGATCGTAGGCGACACCGATGTGTCAGGGGCGGCGCTGTTCATGCTCGAGGTCAAGGGTGACTCGATGGTCGACGCGGCGATCTGCGACGGTGACTGGGTCGTCCTCCGGCAAGCCCAGGTGGCGTCCAACGGCGAGATCGTTGCGGCCATGATCGAGGGCGAGGCGACCGTGAAGACCTACAAGAAGCGCGACGGTCACGTCTGGCTGATGCCGCACAACGAAGCCTTCGCCCCGATCAACGGGGACGACGCCACCATCCTCGGCAAGGTGATCGCGGTCCTCCGCAAGCTCTGACCGGCCCGCCGGACATCGCAATGGGGTCGTTCACCCGTCAGATAGCACGGATGAACGACCCCATTGCGTGGTGCCAAAGCTAAAGGTGCGGACTAGATGGCGCCCTTGATCGCGTCCCCGCCTTGCTCGACGATGCCGTCTGCCTGGTCGGGGGTCTTCTCCTGAATGGCGTCAACCGCTTGGTCAACGACTCCGTCGACCGCGTCGCTGCTGCCGCCGCCGGTGAGGGCGTCCTTTGCGCTGTTGACCATGTCTCCGAGGTCCATCTAAGTGCTCCATCCGGTTCAAGGGTTGGTTCGCGGCCCCGTGTCAGGGACGCTAGCGGCCCCATCCGGATCCCGCCACTGGAGCACAGACTAGATCGGGAGCACAGAACTAGATCGCACCCTTGATCGCTTCCCCACCTTGCTCGACGATGCCGTCGACCTGATCGGGGGCGACGTTCTGAATGGCGTCGGATGCCTGGTCGACAACTCCGTCGACCGCCTCGCCGGCGCCGCCAGTGACCGCATCCACAATGTCGCTGCCGCCGCCAGTGAGGGCGTCCTTGACAGTGTTGAAGATGTCTCCGAGGTCCATCTAGTACTCCTTTTTCCGTGGGCCGCTCCGGCGAGGGCTTCGGCCGGTTCTCAAAGAACGCTAATCGCAGCCACACACACCCGCCAACTGACGCAGAATCGCACTCATCAGAACTCGTAGACCTCGAAGGCCAGGGCCTCGCGTGAACCCTCAAGCCGGAGCGCAGCCATTTCGGCGAACATCCGGATCATCTCCGGGTCAGACATCATGTGGTCGCCGAGGCCCTCGTTGTAGGCCCTGTGCTCGCGCAGCGACGCGACCGCGAGGTCCATCCAGCCCGTGACGTCCATGGCGTGGGTGGACAGGGGCGAGGCGAAGATGAGGACCCGCTTGGCCTTGTGCGGCTCCAGCCCGCGCTCACTGATCAGTTCGGGGAAGATCCAGCGGTTCCCCGCGTCAGCAATCGCCTCGAGCGCCGCCTGCCCCACGGACCGGTGATCGGCTTGGTTCAACATCCCCGGACCGAACGTCGTGTGGTGATTGCCGAGCACGACCGTGTCGGGGCGGTGCGTACGGATGGCTGCCGCAAGGTCGCGGCGCAACGGAACGCCGTACTCCACGACCCCATCGGGATAGCCAAGGAACTCGACCTGCGTTACGCCGACGACCAACGCACCCGCCCGCTCCTCCGCCTCGCGGAGCGGACCGCATTCAGCCGGTGCGATGCCGTCGATCCCGGCCTCCCCGCTGGTCGCGAGGACGTAGACGACCTCGTGCCCGGCGCTGGTCCACTTGGCGACCGCAGCCGCGACGCCGTACTCCAGGTCGTCGGGATGCGCCACGATGCACAGCACCCGCCCCGGATC
>JANPBY010000159.1:0-2323 GCA_031430645.1 Actinomycetes bacterium | reverse complement strand
AGGCCGCGCTCGACCTCCTTGATGAACCACGACTCCTGGCTCTCGCCCTCGGGAACCGTGAAGGTCGGCATCAGGTTGGCGCCCTCGCGGAAGGTGACCTCGCAGCGCTCGGCGATCGCCAACGTGTTGGAGAGCGCCTCGGGGTGCTCGCCCCACACCGCGCGCATCTCTTCGGCCGTCTTCAGATAGAAGTCGCGGGCGTCGAACTTGAACCGGTTCGGGTCGGCCATCGTCTTGCCGGACTGGACGCACAGCAGAGCCTCGTGGGCGTCGGCATCGGCTGCGTGGGTGTAGTGCAGGTCATTGGTCGCGAGCAGCGGTAGCCCGAGTTCCTTCGCGAGCCGGAACAGGTCCTCATGGGCGCGGCGCTCGATGCCCAGCCCGTGATCCATCAGTTCGCAATAGAAGTTCTCGGGGCCGAACAGGTCCTGGAACTCGGCGGCCGACCGCTTGGCTTCGTCGTAGCGGCCCATGCGCAGCAGGGTCTGGATCTCACCGGAGGGGCAGCCGGTGGTCGCGATCAGACCCTTGCCGTAGGTCTGCAACAGCTCGCGGTCGGCCCGAGGCTTGTAGAAGAAGCCCTCGAGGCTGGCGAGCGAGGCGAGTCGGAACAGGTTGTGCATCCCGGCGTTGTCCGCAGCGAGGAGCGTCATGTGGGTGTACGCGCCACCGCCGGACACGTCGTCCTCGCCGCCGTTGTCCCACTTGACCCGGGTGCGGTCGGTGCGATGGGTCTTCGGGGTGAGGTAGGCCTCCATACCGATGATCGGCTTGATCCCGTGCGCCGTGGCCTGGCGGTAGAAGTCGTAGGCCCCGAACACGTTGCCGTGGTCGGTCATGGCCATCGCAGGCATGCCCTGACGCTCGGCCTCGGTGAAAAGGTCGGGCAGGCGGGCTGCGCCGTCGAGCATCGAGTACTCGGTGTGCACGTGCAGGTGCACGAACGAGTCACTCATGGATGCTCCGGCCTCCCCATCAAGATCATCGAACACTGGCAGAAACCGACGTCGAGCCCGGGGGAAGTCGGGGACCTTCGGAAGCGCTCACTCTAGTCGGGCCCTCGGACAGTCCGAGCCCGCCACACCCTTGCTGTCAGCGGGCCCCGGGCCCCGTGGCGAGCGGTAGTCCGCGCCGCACCATGAACTTCACGCCCTCATTCATGTTCGTCGGCCGCAGGACCGTCCGCGGATGATCACGGGCCCACACCCGAAACAGTTCGTCCACGAAACCCTGGCCGACAGCGACGACCCCGGAGAAGTCGAGCTCGACCACGGTGAACTGCTCCAGACCGGACGCGAGGCGCTTGGCCTCGCTGCGGCTGACGAACTCGACCCCAATTCCGAACAGCTTGACCACTGGGGCGGTTCGATCGAAGTCGGTGTCATCCGTGAAGCGCCGGAACACCTCACCGAGGTCCCTGTCCGTGTCCCGGTTCAGCTCGAACTGAACCTGCGTCCCCGAATACACGTCGACCGAACCCACCGCGACGTCATGGCGCAGGTTGTCCACCGTCCAGCGCAGCCCGTCACTCGCGAGCCGGAATACGTCCACCGCCTTGGAAGTGAAGTAGATGCCCTCTCCGCTGTGCCCCTCGTGTGCCGTCGTGACCTTGCCCTTGGTGAGTTCTGCGATCGCCGCTGTGTTTGTCGGCAGAGCACGCATCGTCCGCAGATGGGAGAAGACACCGCGTCCATCATCCGAGATGTCGATGAGGACGGCCGCGCCGGTGAGCGTCGCGCGGATGTGAACCGCGTCGCCAGCCGAGTGGTCGATGGCGTTGTTGACCATCTCGGTGAACGCGTATCCCAGGATCGAGCTCGCCGACGAACCGAGGTCGAGGCTCTGGTCGAGCACCGCGCGCACCTCATGCCACACCTCGTCCTCGGCCAGCCCGGCCAATGGCCAAGTCCGGTCGATCAGCGGAGCGGTGGTGGGGGGCGGCGGAACCCGACGGCGAAGCGGCCGCGCCGGCTCCTCTCTGTCGGCCCACGCCGCCCGCACCGCACCGAGGTCGAACCGGCGGTGACCACCAGCGGTCAACTCGAACGGGAACACCCCGACGTCCGCGAGCTGGCGCACGCGGCTCACGGACAGGCCGAGTTCGCGCGCCACGGCGCCGATCGCGACCGGTGTACGGGTAAAAATCTCATTCATGCGGGAGATTCTACGGGACGGGTGGAGATAAATCCATACTCGAAGGAGATTTATCTCCACCGAATCTCCACCAGGGCTACGGCAACTGGCGAGTCATGTGGCGGTGATCGATCCCTGCGTCGTCGTAGACCGGACCGTACGCGTGGTAGCCGAGCTTCTCGTAGAAGCC
>JANPBY010000158.1:0-18879 GCA_031430645.1 Actinomycetes bacterium | reverse complement strand
GGAGGCAAGGACCGACCTGACGCAACGCCGCACGGTGCTCAGACGTTGCATAACCCTTGTTGATCGCCCAACCGTACGGCGTGTACTGCTCATCCATCTCGACCATGAGCCGGTCTCGCTCGGTCTTGGCCAGGACGCTCGCCGCCGCAACTCCCGCGCAGGTCAGGTCAGCCTTGATCCGGGTGGTGACTCGGTAGCCGGGCCAAGCATCACCGCCCTCGTCGCCCTGCGCCGCGTCGAACAGGGTCGGCGCAGGGCGGGTGAGCCAGTCGTAGGACCCGTCGAGCAGCACCGCATCAGGAGGTTCCGGGAGGAGCGCCAGAGCGCGCTCCCCCGCACGGCGCAGCGCGCACAAGATGCCGAACTCATCGATCTCGCTCGCGCTCGCGTGCCCCACGGCGTGGAGCGGCGCCCACCGGCGGATGCGCGGCGCCAATCGCTCACGCGCCGCGGCTGTCAAGAGCTTGGAGTCCCGCAAGCCGCGCGGAGCCGTGCCCAGCAGCAGGTCGACGACGACGACGCCGACCGTCACGGGTCCCGCGAGCGCCCCTCGGCCCACTTCATCGACCGAAGCCAGCAGCCGTACGCCGTCCCGAAGCAGCGCGCGCTCGAAGCGCAACGTGGGAACCGACCTGGTGCGGCTCATCAGCCAACCTCGTACGGCTCAGCCGGCAAGTCTCCGTCGAGCAGTCGCCGAACTTCAACCGCGAGCGCCGCGGGGTAGACGACCTCATCCGTCGTGGCCAACGCCGTGAGATCCCACCAACGATGTCCGAGGATCGCGGAGACCTCCAACGAGTCGAAGCCAGTGCTATCGACGTCGTGGCGGGGGACGCGCAGCAGATAGAAGTGCTCAAGCTGGCGATACCACTGACCGGCGAAGAGGAACTCGGCCCGCCGCCACCACACAGGCTCCCCGACCAGGTCGATGTCGAGATCGAGCCCGGTCTCTTCGCGGACCTCGCGAATCAGTCCGGCGCGGTCGTCCTCACCTGCCTTGATCCCACCGCCGGGGGTGAACCACCACTGGCCGCGCTCGGGTCCAGCGGGGTCAATCCCGACAAAGAGCAGCAACCTGTCCCGGTCGTCGAGCAGCAGCGCTCGGGCGGCCCGGCGTTCCAGAACTTCCACCCCGACGGGGGGTCGGGCATCCAGGGAGGTCACGGGACCCCACCCTAATCAGGCACGATCGCCTGGCTCGATGTGCCTAATCCGCGCACGGCTGAGAGAATTTTGCGCACCAGACATCGATGGGGAGAGAACCACCGATCATGCGAATGATTCCAGGCGCGCTCGCAACCATCGGCTTGGCTGCCACCCTGGTCACCGCGACGGTGACTCCTGCGGCTTCGGCCGCAGCGGCTGCGACCCCGGATTCGTTCACCTATCTCGGCGACGTGACCGCTGCCGGGGCAACGGACAGTTCTGGCCAGGGCAACACTGGCGTGATCAGCGCGACCTATGGGCAACAATCACCCAGGTCTCGGATCCGACCTACGGTCCCGTGTTGCGATTCCCCCAGTCCGCGTGCACCGTGGCCCCAAGTGGATCCTCGTGTCCCCGCGCCACAGTGACCCCTGTCAACCAGAGTGCCCTCAACCCGCTCAACGGGACCGGAGACTTCGAGTTTGGGGCCACCGTGCGACTTTCGACAGTCAGCGGCACTGCGGGGATGAACGTCATGCAGCGTGGGACCGCCGGGGCCGGCCAGTCGCAGTGGAAGCTGCAGACCGACTACCGATCATTGGCCGGGGGGCGGGTGGCCAGCTGCCGATTCGCCGACACCGCCCGTTCGACCATGATCTTCGGGACGAAGGTTCTCGCTGCACAGACCTGGTATCGCCTCTCATGCAAGCGGTCGGGGTCGATCTTCTCCCTGACGGTCGCCCGCGTCGACGGGTCGACCCCAGCGGAGACCGTCAGCAGTCAAGTGGTTCTGGCAGCGATCAGCCCAACCAAGCCCGCCATCATCGGGGCGAAGTCGATCGCGGCCGTGCTCGGCCAGACCGACGCGGCCAATGACCAGTTCCATGGGGACCTCGACAGCGTCTACTTCCGGCGCAGCTGAGTTGGCCGACGGCTTGAGTTGGCCACGGCTGAGTTGGCCAATGGCTGAGCTCACTGAGAGCTCGGACTACTTGGGTGAGGGGCTGGCCTTCTTTGTCGGGGTGACCGTCGGCTGTGGTGGGGCGTCAGGAATGTCGTCGAAGGTGGCCGGCACCGGCAGGGTTGTCCAGTGCGCGTAAGGCCAGACCACGAGGACCGCTCGCCCAATCACGTTGCCGACGGGGACCATCCCATTGCCCGGCCGCTGTTCCTCGTGAAAACGCGAGTCTTGGCTGTTGGATCGATTGTCCCCCATCACCCAGATGTGGCCCGCAGGGACAACAACGTCAAAGGGAGTCTGGCTCGGCGCGTCCCCGGCGTCGAGATACTCCGACTCGTCGAGAGCGACACCGTTGACGGTCAACCGGCCCTTCTCGTCGCAGCAGACGACACGGTCGCCACCGATGCCGATCACTCGCTTGACCAGGTCATCACCGCTGTCGGACGGGAGCAACCCGATGAAGGTCAGCCCCGACACCATGGCTTGGCGAGCGCCCGTCAGCGTCTGCGGAGCCGGGTCGAGCCAGTCACTGGGATCCCGGAAGACCACCACTTGCCCGCGACTGACCCCGCCGATGTCGGTGGACAACTTGCTGACGACGATCCGATCGTCCTTGAGCAGCGCCGGCACCATCGACTCACTGGGGACGAAGAACGCTTGGACGACGAAGGTACGAAGCACCACTGCCAAGCCCAGCGCGAGTGCCAGGAGCACTCCGGTCTCTCGGATACCTGCCCAGAATCGCCCGGCAGCTGTGGTGGGCGGGGCTCCGGGAATGGACGGCTCGTCGGCCGTGAACGAAGCCGAGCCGGGAGCCGAGACGGCCCCTTGACTGCTGTCGCCACCAACTGAGTGCCGCCCCATCAGCCGGTCGCCCCGGAAGTCACCGAAGACCCGGGAGCCGGTACGCCATCAAATGCCGTGGGGTTGCCAAGCGTCGTCCAACGCCCCGCTGGCCACGAGATCAGGAACGCACGCCCGATGACGCGGTCCACGGAGACGGTGCCACCGCCGGGGTCACCCAAGTGCGCCCGGCTATCGGCGGAGGACGATCGATGGTCACCCATGACCCACAGCCGCCCGTCGGGAACGATGACGTCAAAGGCGATCTCAGAAGGCACATCGCCCGAGCGGACGTACGGCTCTTCCAGGGGAACTCCGTTGACTGTGACTCGCCCCTGGTCATCACAGCACGCCACTCGGTCACCCCCGACGGCAACAACCCGCTTGATGAAGTCGGTTTCCCGCGCCGGCCCGAAGCCGAGGAGCTGGGTCAGCGGTGCCAGGGTGCGAGTGACCACGTTGCCCGACCGAGCCGCGTCGATCTCGGGGCTGAAGGAGTCCGTTCCGTCAAACACCACGATGTCGCCACGTTCGATGCTTCCCAGGCGCGGGGTGATGCGTTCCACGAGAACGCGGTCCCCGACCTGCAAGGTGTCCTCCATGGACCCCGAGGGGATCGAGAAGGACCGGGCCACGAAGGTCGTCACCAACCAGACAGCGAGCAGGGCGCACAGAGTGAGAATGATGAGCTCCTGCCAGAAAGGACGGCCCCGAGGGCTCGGATCCTCAACAACGGCGCCAGCTCCTGGGTCCACCGGCTCCACGGAAGTCGAGCCTAGGCCGGGATCTCGGAGAAGCGTGGAGTGAGAGCTGCGGCGCGTCAGCGAGACGTCTCGCGCTTCTCCTTGATCTTCGCCTTCTTGCCGCGAAGGTCGCGCAGGTAGTAGAGCTTCGCGCGGCGCACGTCACCACGGGTCACGACCTCGATCTTCTCGATCACCGGGGTGTGAACCGGGAAGGTGCGCTCGACACCGACGGAGTAGGAGACCTTGCGCACCGTGAAGGTCTCGCGCAGGCCATCACCTTGGCGGCGGATCACAACGCCCTGGAAGACCTGGACCCGGGACTTGGCGCCCTCAATGACCTTGACGTGCACCTTGAGGGTGTCTCCGGGCCGGAAGGCGGGGATGTCCTCGCGCTTGGACGCGGCATCAACGAAGTCGAGGGTGTTCATCAGGTTCTCCTCGTCGGTGCCACAGGTCACCCACGGATCGGTGGTGATCAGGTCAGTTGCGCCGACACGATCGCCGTACGCTCCCCCTGTGGCAGGGGCACGGTCGGCCGACGGATAGCCCAGCCATGGGTGGGTGGGCTGACAGTCAGTGTGCCACAGGAGAGGTATCGCGCCGAAACCCGACCTCGGGGTCCGGCGCCCAGCCGAGCTCTGCGAGGACTGCCAGGTCAGCGCCGGATAGGGCCGAGGGGTCGAGGGCTTGGATCAGGTCTGGCCGCACGTCCGCGGTGCGCCGCAGGGCCTCGCTCCGACGCCAGGTGGCGATCCGAGCGTGGTCCCCGGACAGAAGGACAGGGGGCACACTCAGACCCCGCCACGACGAGGGCTTGGTGTAGACGGGGTACTCCAGAATGCCGTCGACGTGACTCTCCTCAGCGAGGGAGTCGGCATTCCCAAGGAAGCCAGGGAGCAGCCGCACCACGGCTTCAACCATGACGAGCACGGCCACCTCACCGCCGCCGAGAACGTAGTCCCCGAGGCTCAGCTCGCGGACCTGGACCCGGGGCGCGGCATCCTCGACGACTCGACGGTCGATCCCTTCGTACCGTCCGCAGGCGAAGACCAGGTGCTGCACACCCGCCAGCTCCTGGGCGACCGCCTGGGTGAATGGCTCACCCGACGGCGTGGGGATGACCAGAACCGGCGCTGACGTCGTGGAACCCTCGAGAAGGGAGTCCAGAGCTTCACCCCACGGTTCAGGGCGCATGACCATGCCGGCTCCGCCACCGTACGGCGTGTCGTCGACGGTGCGGTGCCGATCGTGGGTGAAGGCGCGAAGGTCGTGCACCACGACCTCGAGCAGGCCGGCGTCCTGGGCCTTGCCAATGAGGGAGAGGCTCAGGGGCGTGAGGTAGTCGGGAAAGATCGTGACGACGTCAACACGCATTCCTGGTCAGGCCTCCTCGAACAAGCCGCCCGGTGGGTCGAGCACGACCCGGCCGGCGACCATGTCCACTTCGGGAACCAACTCGGCGACAAAGGGGACGAGGACCTCGACCCCTGCATCGGTCCGGACCGCAAGCATGTCCTGCATGGGCAGATGGACGACCTCGGACACCGAGCCGTAGGCCGTGCCATCGCGACCGACAGCAGCCAGGCCCACCAGTTGATGGTCGTACCACTCGTCGTCGCCCTCAGGCAGTTCGCTCGGATCGATCTCGACGATGAGGTCCGTGCCGCGCAGCGCCTCGGCCTGGGTGCGATCGTCCACACCATCAAGTCGAAGCAAGAGCCGGCCGCTGTGCACGCGTCCTTCGACGACCGTGAGCGGGCCACGCGCCTCGGGGTCGGTCATTAAGACCGCCCCGGGCGCGAGGCGCAGTTCAGGCTCGTCGGTGCGAACGTCCACGGACACGAGGCCGTGAATACCGTGCGCGCGGCCAATGCGACCGACGACGACCCGCCGGTGTTCCACCGGCGGCTAGCGCTCGTCGACGTCGAGGAAGTCGACGCGTACGGGCTTGCCCGGGGTCAAGGACCCCAAGACGGTGCGCAGAGCCTTGGCCGTCCGTCCTGCACGGCCGATGACCTTGCCCATGTCCGCGGGGTGCACGCGCACCTCGAGGACCCGGCCGCGACGGAGTTCACGGTCTTGGACGTGAACCTCGTCAGGATGCTCGACGATGCCCTTGACGAGGTGCTCGAGAGCCTCCTCGAGCATCAGGCCTGCTCGTCGCTCGGGACGACCTCAGCCTCAATGACCTCGGCAGCCACAACCTCGCCGTCGACGGTGACCTCAACGACCTCGATGGCCTCGACGACTTCACCCTCGGGGTTCTCGACCACGGCAACGACGTCGTCGATCACGACGGTGTCGCCCTCAGCGGTCTCAACCACCTCCACGGTCTCAGCGACGGCAACGACCTCGACCGCGGGGGCTTCAGCCTTGGCGGTCTTCTTCTTCGGGGTCGTCGCCGCACCCTTGGACGCTTCGTCGAAGGTCTCCTTGGCCGCAGCCTCGAAGACGAGCTTCTTGCTGACCTTGGGCTCCGCGACTCGCAGGGTTCCCTCAGCGCCGGGCAGGCCCCGGAACTTCTGCCAGTCACCGGTGATCTTGAGGATGGCCTCGACCGGCTCGGTCGGCTGCGCGCCGACGCTGAGCCAGTACTGCGCTCGCTCGGAGTTCACCTCGATGAACGAGGGGTCCTCCTTGGGGTGGTACTTACCGATCTCCTCGATCGACCGACCGTCACGCTTTGCACGTGCGTCGGCGATGACGATGCGGTACTGAGGGTGCCGCTTCTTGCCCATTCGCTTGAGCTTGATCTTGACTGCCACGGGGCTAACCGCTCCTGGTCTGGTCGTGGGGGAAGGCGGCTCACGCGTGGGGTGCGTGGCCGTGGCTTCCGGAAGGTGGATCCGACGCGGGCGGGTAGAGGGCCGCACCGTGTCGGTTCAACCCGCCCAGTGTGCCAGAGCGGACCCCGCCACACGAAACCCGCACCCGCACCCTTGCCCGGCTCGGCGGTCGAGGCACGCTCAGCCAAGCAGACCCTTGAACTCCGCGGGCAGCTCGAAGTCCTCAACGGTCTGGGGGAGATCACCGTCAGAAAGGGAGCCTTGATCGGCTCCGGCAGCCTCAGGTCCCGCAGCGCGACGGGCGGCATCAACACGCTCTTGCTCGGCCCGCTTTGCGGGGTTTCCGCTCCCCCGGCCCTTCTTACCTTTGGCCTGAGGCGCCTGCTTCTTGCGGCCACCCCCCATGCCCGGGATTCCGGGCATCCCCGGAATCCCTCCACCGCGTGAAAGCTGCGCCATCATCTTGCGGGCTTCTAGGAAGCGCTCAACGAGTCGATTGACGTCATTCACCTCGCAACCGGAGCCCCTGGCAATGCGGGCTCGCCGCGAACCGTTGAGCAACTTGACGTCACGGCGCTCCGCGGGGGTCATCGACTGAATGATCGCGGTCACCCGGTCGATCTCGCGCTCGTCGATGTTCGCGATCTGTTCACGCATCTCGCCCATCCCGGGCAGCATCCCCAAGATCTTGGACATTGAGCCCATCTTCCGGACGGCCTGCATCTGCTGCAGAAAGTCCTCGAGCGTGAGCTCTCCCGGAGTGGCAACCTTGGCCGCCATCGCGGCAGCCTCGTCGGCGTCGAAGGCCTTCTCAGCCGTTTCGATCAACGTGAGCATGTCGCCCATGCCCAGGATCCGAGACGCCATTCGCTCGGGATGGAACACGTCGAAGTCGGTGAGCTTCTCCCCGTTCGATGCAAACATCACAGGGCGCCCGGTGACGGTCCGGACCGAGAGAGCGGCACCACCGCGCGCATCGCCGTCGAGCTTGGTCAGGACCACACCATCGAAGCCGACCCCATCGAGGAAGGCTTGGGCGGTAGTGACCGCGTCCTGCCCGATCATCGCGTCGACGACGAACAACACCTCGTCGGGATGTACGGCATCGCGAATATCGACGGCCTGCTGCATCAGGTCGGCGTCGACACCCAATCGGCCCGCGGTGTCGATGATGACGATGTCGTGGAGCTTCAGGCCAGCGTGCGTGATTGACGCGCGGGACACCTCGACGGGGTCCCCGGTACCGTTCCCTGGCTCCGGGGCGAAGACCGGCACCCCTGCCTGGCCACCGACCACCTGCAGCTGGGTGACGGCGTTGGGACGCTGAAGATCAGCAGCGACGAGCAGGGGCGTATGTCCCTGGTCCTTGAACCACAACGCCAACTTGCCTGCAAGCGTCGTTTTTCCAGCGCCCTGAAGGCCCGCCAGCATGATGACCGTCGGCGGGGTCTTCGCAAACCGCACCCGACGGGTCTCACCCCCGAGCACGCGCACCAGCTCGTCATTGACGATTTTGATGACCTGTTGGGCCGGGTTGAGCGCCTGGGAGACCTCGACCCCGGTGGCTCGCTCCTTGACCGCGGCCACGAACTCGCGCACCACTGGCAGCGCAACGTCGGCCTCGAGCAGGGCGATTCGGATCTCGCGACAGACTTCGTCGACGTCGGACTCGGACAACCGACCTTTGCCCCGCAGCGTCTTGAAGGTCGTCGCGAGTCGGTCGGAGAGCGTGGCGAACACAGGCGTCAGGGTATCCGGGTCACGGGGCGTCTCTCGTCATGAGGGCCGCCTGCCGGCCGACTCGCGGGAGAACGGCTCAGCCGAGGGCCGCGCGAACGCGCTCGGCTAGCGCCCTGGCCTCGGCTGCCGAGAGCGGACCGCCGTTCGGTCCGACGACATAGAACACATCGACAGCCTCGGACCCCAACGTGCTCACATGGGCCGACCGCACGTTGACTCCAGCGTCGGCCAGCGCCGAACCGATCCGGTGCAGCAGCGCCGGTCGGTCGTGCGCGCGGACCTCCACGACGGTCGCCGTCTCCGATGCCCCGGGGACCAGGTCGACGCGTGCAGGCGGGGCGCTGTGCCCCGCCCGCTGCGGATAGGCCTCATCTCGACGGCGAAGCCTGTCCGTGACGTCGAGGCGGCCTTCGATAGCCCTGCGGACGTCCTCACGCACTGCGGCGACGTCGGCGGCTGTCCCGAACTCGGGCAGCACGGTCCAGACCTGCAGCGCGGAGCCCCCCACAGACACAGTCTCAGCGCCCCGCACGGCCAGTCGATGCAGGGTGAGGACTCCTGCCACCGTGGCCAGGAGGCCAACCCGGTCGGGAGCCGCAACAGTGACCTCCAGACCGTACGCCGCGGCCTCGATGGAGACCGCGAGCTGACCCTCGGTCAGCAAGGACTCCTGCGCGACCGTCAGCCGTAACGGAGGCGCCACCGTATGCCCGCGCAGCACTGCGTGAGTGCGGGCCACGAGGTCGGCGACGAGCATCGCCTTCCAGTCCGACCACGCTGCCGGGCCGGTGGCCAGGGCGTCGGCCTCGGTGAGGGCGTGCAGCAGATCGAGCAGCTCACTGGTCCCGACGGCCGCGGCAACCATGGTCACCGTCGCGGGATCGTCCAGATCACGGCGGGTTGCAGTGTCGGGGAGCAAGAGGTGGTGGCGGACCAGCGTGACCAGAGTTTCGGTGTCTCGGGCGTCAAAGCCCAACCGCGGTGCCACGTCGGCGACGACGACCATCCCGGCCTCTGTGTGGTCACCAGGCCACCCCTTGCCGATGTCATGCAGCAGCGCGCCAACCAGGAGGAGGTCTGGCCGGTCCACCCGTCGGGTGAGGGCGGCCGCCCGCCCAGCCGCCTCGACCAGGTGGCGGTCGACGGTGAAACGGTGGACCGCGTTGCGCTGTGGTCGGCTGCGCACGCGCCCCCAGTCCGGAATGAGCCGAACAATCAGCCCGGCCTGGTCCAAGGCTTCCCACACCGCGATAGCGGCCGAGCCCGCGCCGAGAAGGGAGACCAATGCGTCCCGAGCGGGCGCGGGCCAGGGCTCGGGAATCGGTGGACACTCAGCGGCCAGCCGGTCGATGGCATGCGGCGCGAGACGAAGACCGTTCTGTGCCGCTGCTGCAGCGGCCCGCAGGATCAGGACCCCGTCCTGCGCCGGCCGCGCGTCGCGCGCGAGCACAGCCTCTCCATCCTGCTCGACTACGCCGTCGGCCAGCGGCGCCCTGGCTGAGGTCGCTGAGATCCGCCGAGGACCAGTCAGAAACCGAGTGCGCCCACGTCTGGTGATCACGGCCTGCTCGACCCGGTGCCAGGTGACGTCCGAGGCATAGGCGATCGTTCGTCCGGCGGATCCGACCTGGAGCAGCACTTGGTCGCCGTCTAGCAGTCCCAGGTGGTGGGCCACGGCGTCCTGCTCCTGGAGAACCAGGCGATCGGTCGAGCGCCCGGTGACCGTGTGCAAGGCGTCGCGAACGTCGAGCAGGGTTCGCTGGGCCTCGTCGAGCCCCGCATGCGGCGCGTCGGCCACCCACGAGGCGGCGATCGCCCGCAGGACCGTGGCATCACGCAGGCCGCCGCGCGACTCCTTGAGGTCGGGCTCTAGAGCGAAGGCCACGTCACCTGCCCGATCGGCCCTTTCGCGAGCGGCAGCCTGTAGATCGGGGAGTCGCTTGGTCGCCAACCCACGCCAGTCGGACAGAATCGAAGAGCGGACCCCCTCGCTCAGCGCGACGTCACCGGCGATGTGTCTGAGGTCGAGCATCCCAAGCAGGGCGCGCACGTCTTCTGCGGCCACCCGGCGCGCATCGGCGGGGGTTCGTACGGCGTGGTCGAGACGAACGCCTGCGTCCCACACCGGGTACCAGATCAGATCCGCAAGTCTCGCTGCCGAGCGATCGGCGAGGCCCCTGGGCCGGAGAAGGAGCACATCGAGATCGCTGCCGGGCGAGAGCTCCCGACGGCCGTAGCCACCGACCGCGACCAGCGCCGCCCCCGTGGCGGCCCCGTCGGCGTCGGCGAAGAGACCGGCAATCCAAGCGTCCGTGAGATCGGCCAAGGATCGCCGTCGGTCTGGCCCGGACATTCCGGGCCGGACCAGCAGCTCAGCCCGTCGCTCCCCGTAGGCCGTCGCCTCGACAGTCACACGACCTCCGACCACACGACCTCCGACCGAGGCTCAGAGTGCGTCCGGGCCGCGTTCGCCCGTGCGAACTCTGATCACCGTGTCCACCGGAGTGGACCAGACCTTTCCATCGCCGATCCGACCACTGGCTGCGGCCTTGACGATGACGTCCATGACGTCATCCACATCAGCGTCCTCAACCAGCACCTCGACGCGCACCTTGGGCACCAGGTCGACGGTGTACTCGGCTCCCCGGTAGACCTCGGTGTGACCCTTTTGCCTTCCGTAGCCGGAAGCCTCAGAGACGGTCAGGCCGTGGACTCCGAAACTCTCCAGCCCCGACTTCACATCGTCGAGCTTGAACGGCTTGATGATCGCGGTGATGAGCCTCATGCGTTGGCCTCCACGTCTGCCTTGATTCCTACCGGACGGGACGTGAACGCGCCCCCCGCTGTCGTACTCAGGTCGTACGCCGTTTCGGCGTGCTCGTGCAGGTCGATGCCACTCACCTCGTCCTCCTCGTCGATCCGGAAGCCGATGGTCTTCTCAATCGCGAAGCCGATCACCAGGGCCATGATGAACGAATAGCCGAGCACGGAGAAGGCGCCCACGGCTTGGGTGCCGAGCAACGACCAGTCGCCACCCTGGAAGACGCCATTGACCGTCGAGTAGCCGGACTTGGTGGTCGCGAAGAACCCAAGGAACAGGCAACCAACCAACCCGCCGACGAGGTGCACTCCTACGACGTCGAGGGAATCGTCGAAGCCGAACCGGAACTTCAATCCCACCGCCAAGGCACACAACCCTCCGGCCAAGACGCCGAGCAGGATCGCCGACCACGGCACGAGGAATGCACAGGCCGGCGTGATCGCCACCAGCCCGGCCACGGCCCCCGATGCGGCGCCGAGGCTGGTGGCGTGCCCGTCACGCAGGCGCTCCACGAGAAGCCAACCGAGCACGCCGGCGGCGGTCGCGACCTGGGTGTTGGTGAACGCCAGAGCAGCCGTCTGATTGGCGCCGAGAGCGGACCCCGCGTTGAACCCGAACCACCCGAACCACAACAGACCCGCGCCGAGCAGCACCAGCGGCTGGTTATGCGGCTTCATCAAGGTCTTCGGCCAGCCGTTACGGCGGCCAAGAACCAGGGCCAGCGCAAGACCGGCCGCACCGGCGTTGATGTGGACCGCCGTACCCCCCGCGAAGTCCAAGACACCCAGGTTGGCCAGCCACCCCGCATCGTCGGTCCCAAGCTCGGTGCCCCCGAAGTCGAAGACCCAGTGCGCGACGGGGAAATAGACCAGGGAGACCCACACGGCGACGAAGATGCTCCAGCTGACGAACTTCGCGCGGTCCGCAATCGCTCCAGAGATCAGAGCCGGCGTGATGATCGCAAACATGAGCTGGAACATGGCAAACACGAGGGCCGGGATCGGATAAACGCCACCATTGGTGGTCAGCGTGCCGATCAGCTCCCCGATCCCCACCTGGCTGAAGCCACCCCAGAATCCGTTGCCGGTGTCGCCGAAGGCAACGGAGTAGCCGAACGCCACCCACAGCATGCTGACGATGCCGAGGGTGATCATCGACATCATCATCATGTTGAGGACGCTCTTCGCCCGCACCATGCCGCCATAGAAGAACGCGAGCCCAGGCGTCATCAGCAGCACGAGCGCCGCACTCGCAAGAATCCACGCCGTGTCTCCTGAGTTCAGGACGACCTCGTCGGCACCAACCATGACTGCCTCCCTCACCCGGACCCAGCGCCCGGTGACCGGAAGGCTGGTCCCCCGAGGTTTCGCGGGCGGTTGCTGGTTGTTTCAGCCAGGTGACGGTGTCGTGCGGGAGGTAAACGTCAGGTGAACTGCGCTCTGTCTGATGAGACTCGCTTTGATCAGACTCGCTTTGATCAGACTCCGTATCAGCCGCCGAGCAGCGCGTCGACGAAGGTCTCCGGGTCGAAGGGAGCCAAGTCGTCGACACCCTCACCGAGACCCACGAGTTTCACCGGGACCCCAAGCTCTCGCTGGACGGCCACGACGATGCCCCCTCGGGCCGTCCCGTCCAACTTGGTGAGCACGACGCCGGTGATGTCGACGGTTTCGCCGAAGACTCGAGCCTGCTGCAATCCATTCTGGCCTGTCGTGGCATCCAGGACGAGCAACACCTCGTGGACGGGGCGCTGCTTCTCGATGACGCGCTTGACCTTGCCGAGCTCGTCCATCAAGCCGGTCTTGGTGTGCAGCCGGCCAGCAGTGTCGATGAGGACGACATCAACCCCACGCTCAGTTCCCTGCTGGACGGCCTCGAAGGCCACGCTGGCCGGGTCGCCGCCCTCTGGGCCGCGCACCACCTCCGCCCCGACCCGGCGACCCCAAGTCTCAAGCTGGTCGGCAGCCGCCGCCCGGAACGTGTCAGCGGCTCCGAGCAGGACCGTGCGTCCTTCGGCGGCCAGCAAGCGAGCCAGCTTGCCGGTTGTCGTGGTCTTGCCCGTCCCGTTCACCCCGACGAGGAGCGCGACGGCCGGACCATCACCCCCGTCGAGCTTCAACGTCCGGTCGATGGCGGGGTCCACGAGCGACAGGAGCTCCTCGCGGAGCACTCGCTTCACCGCCGCAGGGTCTCGAATGCCTTCGACCCGGACCCGGGTGCGAAGCCGGTCGACGAGCTGAGCCGTCGGCGCCACCCCCAGGTCGGAGGTGAGCAACGTCTCCTCGACCTCATCCCAGGTCGCATCGTCAAGGGTCTCGCGGGACAGAAGCGTGAGCAGGCCGATCCCGAAGGTTGAACCGGAGCGAGCCAGCCGCGCACGCAGACGGACAAGTCGACTGGCGACGGGTTCGGGAACATCAAGGGCCGGAGCCTCGCCGTCGGAAGTCTGGACGGCACCTTGACCGCCCAGCCCGTCCGGCGGGAGCCCGGCGTCGGACTGCGGCGGCAACCTGAGGTCCTCGGCCGGCGAACTCTCGCGCCAGCGCTCGTCGCGATAGGCCTTCCGCTGCTTGCTAGTGACGTACCCGACGACCAACAAGGCGACCACGGGGACGAACAGCAAAGCAAAGATCAAGCCGTTGGTGTCCACGGGTGAAAGCGCTCCGATCGGCAGAAGAGAAAGGGTCGGCGGTCTGCGTGCGGCCGCGGTCAGGCGGGTTCGGACTCGCGCAGCCGCTGGCTGATAACGCCGGTCACGCCGTCTCCGCGCATCGAAACGCCATACAACGCATCGGCGATCTCCATCGTGCGCTTCTGGTGCGTGACCACAATCAGCTGCGAAGACTCGCGCAGTTCTTCGAGAATGACGAGGAGCCGGCCAAGGTTGGTGTCGTCCAACGCAGCCTCGACCTCGTCCATGACATAGAACGGGCTCGGCCTGGCCTTGAAGATCGCCACGAGCAGAGCAACCGCGGTCAGGGATCGCTCGCCGCCGGACAGCAGGGACAGGCGCTTGATCTTCTTGCCCGGCGGGCGGGCCTCCACCTCGATACCGGTCGTGAGCATGTCCGCGGGGTCGGTGAGCACGAGGCGACCCTCCCCCCCGGGGAACAGCCGAGCGAACACGCCCTCGAACTCGCGGGCCGTGTCGTGGAAGGCCGCCGTGAAGACTTGCTCAACTCGCTCGTCGACCTCACGGATGATGTCGAGGAGGTCGCGACGGGTCTTCTTGAGGTCCTCGAGCTGCTCGGTGAGGAAGGCGTGCCGCTCTTCAAGGGCTTCGAACTCCCCAAGAGCGAGCGGGTTGATCCGACCGAGCAGGGCCAAAGCGCGCTCGGCGGCTCGCAGGCGCTTCTCCTGCTCAGCCCTCACGTAGGGGACCAGCGCGGGCTCAGGGGCTTCGGGATCGACGACGTCACCGGGCGCGGCGAGTGAGGGCGGGACGAGCTGGTTTGGGCCGTACTCCGCCAACAGCACCTCGACCTCGACGCCGAGCTCCTCGACCGCCTTGGCCTCGAGCTGCTCGATCCGCACGCGTTGCTCGGTGCGGGCCATCTCGTCGCGGTGCACCGAGTCCGTGAGCCGCTCGAGCTCGGCAGCCAGCTCTCGAGATCGCCCGCGTACGGTTTGGAGTTCGGTGATCCGAGCGGTCCTGGCGCTCTCTGCCGCGACCCGCGCAGCCTCGGCCGCCACCAAGGAGTCCTCAATTCGCACCGAGGCGTACTCAGCCACCTTCACCACAGCCCGGGCGACGACGACGTCCCGCGCAGCTCGAGCCCGGCGCTCTGCGGCGCGCTCCCGTGCCGTTCGCTCTGCTCCAGCAGCTTGGTCGAGCGCCTCGATCCGGCCAGCGAGGTACCGCAGGCGCTCCTCACCCGTGCGAACTGCGAGCCGCGCGTCCATCTCTTCTGCGGCGGCCGAAGCCAAGACTCCGCGCAGTGATTCGCGCTCGTCGATCAAGTCTTCGGCGACGTCAGGAACGATCTGGGCAGCCGCGAGACGTTCTTCGAGGGCCAGCAGGGCTGGCGCGTCCGCCTCCCGCCGGGCGGTTGCCTCGGTGAGGGCTGCCTCGGTTCGGGCGGCTTCGGCAACGGCCGCGCGCGCCGCAGCACCCAACTGACCGAGCTGCTCGGCCACTGCCGCCAGACGAGCATCGGATTCATGGAGCACCGACAGGGCTGCCTCGACCCGCTCGGACGCTTCCTGCCGCACCTGGGTCATGCGCACGAGCTCAAAGCGCGCCCGCTCGGCACGGTGGTCAGCAGCCGCGAGCTGCTCGGTGGCCTCATCGACAGCGGCCTGGACCTCCAGGAGCGACGGTGTGGACGCTGACCCGCCCCTCGCGTGGTCGTGCCCGAGGACGTCGCCGGCCCGGGTCACGGCGATGGCCCCTTGGTGAGAGCGGACCAGGTCCTTGGCCGCGGTCAGGTCGTCGACGACGAAAACGTCCTGCAACAGCCCAACGAGCGCGGGCCTGAGTTCGGGGGGCGCCGACACAAGGTCGAGCGCAGGCCGCGCACCTTCGGGGAGGGAGCTCACAAGGGCGGACGCCGCACGCAGGGTGCGGCTGCCAGCTCCTCCGATCAGCAGCCCGGCCCGGCCGGCGTCCTCGACCTTGAGCAGCTCCAACGCGTCGACCGCCGAGTCCAGCCCGGTTACGGCAACCGCGTCAGCAGCCTCGCCGAGAGCCGCAGCGATGGCTGTTTGGTAGCCGGGACTAACCGTCACGACCACAGCCACAGCGCCGAGCAACCCGGAGAGTCGAGGGCCGGCGGCGAGCAGGGCCCCGGTGCCATCCTTGCGGGCCAAACCCTGGGTCAGAGCCTCGACCCGGGCCGCCAGTGCCGCTCGGTCACGTTCGGCCGTGCGCTCTTCCTCGCGCAAGGCGATGACCTCGAGCTCGGCTGCCGCAAACACCTCGGCGGCCTGCTCGTGCTCGTCGTCGAGGTTCACCTCACCCTGGTCGAGCCCGGCCACCTCACTCTCCAGCGCCATGAAGTCGGCACGCGCCCGCTCGGCCCGTGCCCGTGCCTGGCCCAACGCATGGTCGAGACGCTCGATCTCAGCGGTCCTCGTTTCGGCCCGGGTCTGCGACGCCCGAACCTCACCGCTGAGCCGGGCGAGGCCTTCGCGCCGGTCCCCTGCCGCCCGCAGCCGCGTGGCGGCTTGGGCTTCGGCAGCAGCCAAGGCTGCGTCAGCCGCCGTACGCGATTGGACGACATCGCTGAGGCGAGCGCGATCCTGGTCGACTGCGGAAGCGAGCTCGGACTGCTCGGTCCTGGTCTGGGCGGCCTCACGGTCCAGCTCGAGGGGATCGCGGCCGGATCGCTCATCAGCTGGCAGTTCAGCCAGGTGCCGCACGCGCTGGGCAGCCAGTTCAGTGGTGGAACGCATCCGGTCTCGCACCGCGGCCAGCCGGAAGTACGTCTCCTGGGCTCGGGCAACGGCAGGTACTCCGCCGGCATCTTCAGACTCCAGGTCGTCCACCCGCCGCCCCAGGACCGCCAGTTGGTCCTCGACCGTGGTGCGTCGTTCGCGCAAAGCGCTCTCGTCGGCGATCTCGGCCTCGAGGGACGTCCGCAGCTGGAGGAGGTCGTCGGCAAGCAAGCGAAGGCGAGAGTCTCGCTGATCGGCTTGGACCACGGCGGCGCGGCGGGCCACCTCAGCCTGTTGGCCGAGGGGCTTGAGCTGCCGCCTCAGCTCGCCGTTGAGATCCTGGATCCGCGTGAGGTTCGCCTGCATGGCGTCGAGCTTGCGCAGCGCCTTCTCTTTGCGCTTGCGGTGCTTGAGCACACCGGCTGCTTCCTCGATGAACCCTCGACGATCCTCGGGGGTGGCCGAGAGCACAGCATCCAGCTGCCCCTGCCCCACGATGACATGCATCTCGCGGCCGATCCCCGAGTCCGACAACAACTCCTGGACATCGAGCAACCGACAGCTTTCGCCGTTGATCGCGTACTCGGAGCCACCGTTGCGGAACATGATCCGCGAGATGGTGACCTCGGCGAAGTCGATCGGCAAGGCACCGTCGGAGTTGTCAATGGTCAGCACGACTTCGGCACGGCCGAGCGGCGGGCGGCCACTGGTGCCGGCGAAGATGACGTCCTCCATCTTGCCGCCACGCAGCGACTTGGCGCCTTGTTCACCCATGACCCAGGCGAGGGCGTCAACCACGTTGGACTTGCCGGACCCGTTCGGGCCGACCACGCAGGTGATCCCCGGCTCGAAGCGCAGCGTCGTGGACGACGCGAAAGACTTGAAGCCGCGCAGGGTCAAACTCTTGAGGTGCACGCGGAGGGCTCCCGGCCGGGACGAGCCCGGTGGTCGAGGGTCAGGGGGAAGACCGCGCTCAGCCTACCGGGCACCGCGCTCAAGTCCTGGCAACAGGCCCGGGCGCTGCGACCAACTGCGGATCAGACGGTCGTCAGCGCCGAGGTGACGGTGACCTCAGAGGGGAGCTCGAGCCGATCCAGGCCGGCCAGGTGATCAGCGGCGACCAAGCTAGTCAAAGCATCGTTGGCCGCGCTGAGCCGCTCGACCTCGTCCTGCAGATCGCGCACCCGGCGCCGAAGGTGAGCCAGCTCCGCGGCGGTCGTCGGATCTGGCCCTCCGACATGGCCGTACAGGGCCTTGGCCATCTGCGGTCCTCCACACGAACGGGTGCACGAGCACCGATGATTGAATAAGAGCCAGGCGCTCGGGGTTGAGCGACCCGGATTCTGCGAGACACTGAGAGCCGGGCCGAGCCGTGAGCTGCCGTGCTGTCGATGCGGTACTTCAAGGGTCGCACCGCGAGCCGATTGGGTCAACCTTCGCCGCCGCAGAAACGGCCGAACGGGTGACGACCCCAGCAGGCGGGAAACCCTAGAGGGCCCGACACTTCAGTGGTGACCCCCTTCGACCAGCCGTTAGCGGTCAACCCCTGCCAAGGGGTCTGCGAGTGGGCGCCTGTGCCGGCCGCCCCCCGCGAGGCCCTCCCACGATTCGCCTGTTCCGGGTGCGCCTCGGAATGGGTGCGGACCGAGTCCTGGACCCCGATCGGGAGTGACGGACAGGTCCCGGCAGACGTACGCCGCGAGGCCGCGCGCCGCTGACCAAGTGAGGGCTGCGACCAGAGACGGGCGGGCCTGGCTGCCCTACTTCCAGCTGTCTGACTACCAGCTGCCGCGGCGGGGTCGTGGCTGACACGTGGGGCAGCTGTAGGACGAGCGGTTCATGAACGCGTCCCGCCGAATCAGGGTCCCGCAGCGTGAGCACGGCTGGTCCCGCTGCCCGTAGACCTCAAGCGAGCGCTCGAAGTACCCCGACTCCCCGTTGACATTGACGTAGAGCGCGTCGAAGGAGGTCCCACCCTGCGCGAGGGCCGCTCCCATCACTTCACGCGCCCCGCTGAGCAGCCGCGCGACCTCCTGCTTGGTGAGAGTCTCGGTCGGGCGGGCAAAGTGCAGGCGGGCACGCCACAGGGCCTCATCGGCGTAGATGTTGCCGACCCCGGAGACCAGGGTTTGGTCGAGCAGGGCGCGCTTGATCCCGGTCCGCTTTCGGCGCAGCGCCAGGCGAAACAGATCGTCATCGAAACTGGGGTCAAGGGGGTCACGGGCGATGTGCGCTACCGAGCGAGGCAGTTGCCCGCCAGACCCGTCATCGACCAGGGGTTCCACGGCCACTCCTCCGAACGTTCGCTGGTCCACAAAACGCAGTTCGGAGCCGCCATCGTCGAAGCGGACGCGAACCCGAAGATGAACCTCGTCGCTCAAGTCGGGAGGCTGGATCAGCAACTGCCCACTCATGCCAAGGTGAGCCCCCAGCGCCGCTACGGCAGGCAGTTCTTGAACG